>NZ_CP029758.2:1831646-2136921 GCF_004006395.2 Clostridium sp. AWRP
CAGAGCAGGTACTAAAGTGGGATCCAGATGTGATTATAGCCACAGATGCTAGCTTTTACAAGGGTGTTTACTCTGATCCTGTATGGCAGGGTATTAAGGCTGTCAAAAATCATAAGGTGTATTTGGTGCCTAATGATCCTTTCAATTGGTATGATAGGTCCCCAAGTGTGAATATGATACTTGGAATACCATGGACTGCTAAAATATTGTATCCAGATAAATTTCAAAATATAGATTTAAATGGCCTCATCAAGGAATTTTACTCTAACTTCTATCATTATAAACTTACTGACAGTGATGTTAATGCTTTACTCAACAATCAGTAATAAATTAATGGAAGGAGGAACACTTGTAACAAAGGATTCAAAAGAAGAGATGAGCGATTTATTCATTAAAACAATGGCTGACAGGGATAACTTAAATTTAAGATGGGAGAACAAAAGTCTTCAACAAAAGCAACTTCACAATCTACAAATAATGTTCAAAATAATAACGGCACACGCAGTATTACAAATTTAGATGGATCTACTGTAGTTGTTCCTAATAAGGTAAACAAAATAGCTGTAACATTTGGTCCAGCTTATGAAAAAGTAGTTTTATTGGGAGATGAAGATAAGATTGTAGCAGATGGAGATTATCATATTAGCGGTTGGCCTTGGTCAAATAAGATATATAAGCGATTGAATCAAGTACATGGAATTCCTAATGTTCACTCCAAATTAAATGTAGAAGAACTTATGAAGTATAAACCAGATGTTGTATTTCATTTTTCAAAACCAGACGAAATACAAAAAATTAATGATGCTAAAATGGTAGGTGTACCTTCAGTATCCACAGGGAAATTAGAGGATACAAAGAAAATGGTTACATTTTATGCAAAAGTTCTTGGAACCAAGGAGGAAAAAATTGCAGAACAATATTGTGAATATTTTGATGAAAAACTAAAGATGGTAACAGATATTACTTCAAAAATTCCAGATACTGAAAAGCCTACAGTATATTTTTCTAATCAAAAGCTGTTGTGGACTTCAGGAAAGGATACAGATATTCCAGAAGTGATTAACTTGGCAGGTGGTAAATGTGTAAATAAGGATGTAGAAGGAGCCAATCAGACTCAGGTTGGAATTGAACAGCTAATTCAATGGAACCCTCAATATATATTTGTTGATCATGCAGGTTCTTTAGGAAATGAACCAGCAGAAAGTGTTATAAAGAAAATGATTATCGGTATAAAAAGATTTCTGCAGTAGCAAATAATAAAGTTTATATTGTACCTACAGGAGTTTTTTTCTGGGATTCAGGGGTTCAGAAGATATTGATGGTTATGTGGATGGCAAAACAACTTCATCCAGATAAGTTTAAAGATTTAGATATGACGAAAGAAGTTAAACAATTTTATTCAAAATTTTTTAAATATAACCTTACGGATGAAGAAACTAAAAAAATACTAGATCATTTGAATCCTTAATAAAAAGAGAGGGTAATTGATAATGAATAATGTTTTAAAGGATCTATTTGAATTAGAACCTAGTACTTTATTTCAGAGAGCACAGGAAATAGCTAGGACAAAGAAAAAAGTTTATTGTTCCCCCAATGTGATTAATAGCGGTTGCACTACAAAACCTGCTTGTAGGCATTGTAAATGGAAGAGCTTCAAAACGGTGAATCCTAACTTTTATGGAGAGAGGAGTTTAGAAGAAGTAGAAAATTGTACAAAAAAACTTGTTAAGGCAGGTGTGGATAGGGTATTTATGCCTTCAGGTTGGATGGGATATAAAGTGCCACAGCATTACTATAGATATGTACAATCAGTTAAAGAAAATTCTAACATGGAAGTGTATGGGCTTTTTGGAGCTATTGATAAAGAAAGTATTCAAAATTTGAAAAAATCAGGAATGGATGGCTATCTCTGTGGTTTAGAATCTCCAAATGAAGAAATATATAAGAAATTTAGACCAGGAGGAGATACTTTAAAGGATCGTTTATATACTTTAAATACAGCTAAAGAACTTGGACTAAAGATATGGAGTGGATTTCTTGTAGGATTTGGAGAAACAGAAGAGGATGATGCAAGGGGATTGGAGATTCTAAAAAAGCTAGATGTAGATTCTTCATCTATACTTCCATTTACACCATTTATTAATACAGATATGATGAAAAATAATCCAGCAAATCCTTTTGAATGGGCAAGAGTAATGGCAGTAGCTAGAAATTATATGGAGAGACCAGATTTATTTTCTGACAGTACTGAAGGATTTTATTATGAATATGGAATTCTAGGTGGAAGCAATGGATTTTATATATTACCTAAAATTAAAGTGTAATCAATTCAATTTTTGTAAAAGCCACAAAATTTCATTATGTTTTGTGGCTTAAGCAAATCGAAGGGAATGAATGTAAATATGTTTAAAAAATTAAAAACAAACAATCTAATTACTGTATTAATTATTGCATGCATGATTTTAGTTACAGGTCTTATGGGTTGTGAAAATAAGAGTTCATCTCCAAGTGCAAGTTCAAATAAAAAATCACAAAGTACTAAAACTATTGTAGACATGGATGGAAATTCGGTTAAGGTTCCTGTGAAGGTTACTAAAGTGGCAACTTCTTGGCCTGGATTTTGCAATGCACTTTTTACAGTTAGTGGTAAAAACAATAAAATAGTTGCAACATCTCCGGCTATCAAAAAATATTATCCTTGGGCTATTAAATTGTATCCACAACTTAAAAATATATCTTACCCATTTAATGGACAAACCACTAATATTGAACAATTAGTAAAGTCTAAACCAGATGTAGCATTTTTACGTAAAGGCGACAGTATACAAAAAGTTAAAGAAGCAGGTATACCTGTAGTTATGATTGATTATAAACATAATAGCATAGAAGACATAATAAATAGTGTTGTTATAACAGGTAAAGTGCTAGGAGAAGATGAATATAAGAAAGCAGAACAGTATAAAGATTATTTTAACAAAAATATAAGTAAAGTATCTTCTATAACTTCTAAAATACCTGAAAATGAAAGACCTAAGGTAATTTATTTATCTGTGCAAAATGAAAGTATTTCGGTATGGGGTAAAAACATGCCTCAAAATGAAACTATAAATATGGTAGGAGCAATAAATGAAGCAGCTAATGAGATAGATGGATATAAAGAAGTTTCCATGGAGCAAATGCTTAAGTGGAATCCAGATGAGATAATAGTAGATGGTAATCTTAAAAAAAGTAAAGTAGCAAAAAATCCTTCATGGAAGCAATTAAAGGCGGTAAAAGACAATAAAGTATTTGTAAGTCCTAGCGGTGTTTTTTCATGGGCAAGACTTGGAACAGAATCAGCACTGCAATTATTGTGGATGGCTAAGAACATATATCCACAAAAATTTGAAGATATTGATATTGCAAAAGAAACAAAATATTTTTACAAAAATTTCTTTGAATATGAATTAAAGGATAATGAAGTTAAAGAAATACTAAATTGTGAAAATCCAATTTAAATGAGTATTAAAACAAAAGTAAATATTTTAACTAATGTAAAGACAAGCAGTATGAATTAAATATAACTAATATAAAAATGGGGGAGCAATTATGTGGGAAATATATGATGAGTTAATAGAATTAATACCTAAGGATTTAGTTATAAAGGATTTTGTAGCAGGATTAAACTGGTTTTTAGTGGAATCTGTTGGAACAGGGATGGCAATGACGCCTAAAGAGGGAAGTTCCTATTTGCAGATAGCGGGTAATGTGGTTGGAATGAAAGTCTATGAGGTGGCAAAACTTATAAAATCTTGGAGTAATTATGAAGCAGCTTTAGGATTAGCAGCAATTAATTCTGTAATTAATACTCCCTATAATGTAGAAACATTTGGTGGCATTAAGATAAGTCAACAACCCAATATTAATGACTTTGAATACATGAAAGATAAAATAAAGGGAAAAAAAGTAGCTGTTATAGGACATTTCCCGGATCTTGAACCTTTGGCTGAGATATGTCAACTTTCCATACTTGAAAGAATTCCACAAAAGGGAGATTTCCCAGATCCATCCTGTGAATATTTATTACCCCAGCAGGAATTTGTGTTTATAACAGGAACTACTTTAATAAATAAAACCTTACCGAGACTTCTTCAGCTTAGTAAAAATGCATACGTTACTGTTGTAGGACCTAGTACACCTATGACTAAGTGCTTATATAAGTATGGTATTAATATGCTTGCAGGTACTGTAGTTACAGAACGTAATAAAGTATGGAAGTTAATCAAAGAAGGTGGTAGACATGAATTTTTTAATAACGGGGCACTCATGGTTAAAATTCCCAAAGATAAGGTAAAACAAATATCAAGTAATCCTTTTTAATACATGGAAATTAGCAACAACAATGGGGGACAAATTATGTGGGAGATATATAATGATCTTATTTCAACGATACCAGAAAATATAAGAATAAAGAGGTGTTTAATGGGAGTAAATTGGTTTTTGGTGGAGTCCGAGGGGATTGGCATGGCAATGAGACCTTTAGAAGTGTATGGTAAGGTAAGCATTCCTGAGCATATAGCAGGAATGAGGGTTTGTGAAATAGCCAGGTATGTAAAGTCCTGGAACAATTACGAGGCTGCACTTGGATTAGCAGCAATAAATTCTGCAATAAATACTGAAAATAATGTTTCTAAAATTTATCCCGGTGATATAAATGGACAACCTAATGAATCTTCATTTATATCGTTAAAGGAACAAATAATAGGAAAAAATGTTACAGTAATTGGACATTTCCCGAGAGTAGAAGCACTTAGAAGAATATGTAAACTATCAATATTGGAAAGAAAACCTGACGAGGGAGATTACCCTGATCCAGCCTGTGAGTACATTTTACCTTATCAGGATTATGTTTTTATAACAGGAACGACTATTATAAATAAAACTCTTCCAAGGCTTCTTGAATTGAGTAAAAATGCAAATGTAATATTAATTGGACCAAGTGTTCCTATAACTGAAATGCTGTTCAGTTATGGGGTTGACGTATTAGCTGGTACAGTCATTGTTGAAAAGGAAAAAGCTTGGGATGTTATACAAGAAGGCAATCCAACAAAATTTTTTAAACGGGGTGCCAGAAGAGTTAACATAAGTTTTGAAGATTATAAAAATGTACAATTGAAAGATGAAATTCAGTTAAGTCAGAAAGATATTTAAAAGAGAATCAAATTAAGTTATCTGAAACAGGTAAGGCTGTTTAATTGATATAAAAAATTAAGATAGGATGTGAAAGTATAATGAAAAAAGTAAGAAGAGCTAGAAATTTAATTGCAATTATTTTTGCAGCTGTGTTTTTGCTAGCAGGATGTGGACAAAGTAGCACAGATTCCACAAAGAGTAGTGGAAAATCGCAGCAAAAAGTTATAACTGATGCTGCAGGGAAGAAAGTGAAAGTTCCTGCCAAAATTGATAAAATAGCCGATGCATGGCCGGCACATAATGAAATGGTAACTATGCTTGGAGCTGGAAATAAGATAGTTTCAACAATTTCTACTCCGCAATCTGTTCCGTGGCTTTATAAAGTAAATCCACAGATGAAAAGTGCAGTTACTGACTTTACAAATGAAAATGTAAATACAGAAGAAGTGTTAAAGACAAAACCTGATATATTGTTTATGCCGATAAATTCTAAGACAGCAGGAAAGGTAAAGGAACTTGGAATTCCTACAGTACAATTAAGTTTTACGGACTTTGACAGCATGAAAAAGACTGTTAAATTAACAGGAGAAATTCTTGGAGGGGATTCAGTAAAGAGAGCGGACAAATATATTTCTTATTTAGATAGCAAATTGAAAATGGTAACAGATGTAACATCCAAGATACCGGATTCACAAAAGCCAAAAGTATTACATATAATATCTTTTTCACCACTTACGGTAGATGGAAAGAATACTATGATTGACTCATGGATAAAAGCAGCAGGTGGAATAAATGCAGCATCTGAAATAACTGGTAATATGAAAGTAACTTCTACAGAGCAAATACTTAAATGGAATCCAGATGTTATAATACTTGGGAGTAATACCTTAACTAATGCAAAAAGTGCTATAAAGAATGTAGACCAGTTAACTCAAAATTCAACCTGGAGCCAGATAAATGCTGTTAAGAATAGGAAGGTTTATATAAATCCAACAGGAGCATTTTTGTGGGACAGATATGGTGCAGAAGAAGCATTACAGATACAATGGGCAGCAAAGACACTTCATCCTGACAAATTTAAAAATGTAGATATAGTTAAAGAAACTAGAAATTTTTATAAGACATTTCTGAATTATGATCTTACAGAGGAAGAGGCAAACAAAATTATAAATGATAAAAATCCTGATTAACTAATATAAATAAAAAATAAATATAATGTATAAGCCCATTTGAAACATTAAGTTGGCGAGGAGCAGAAAATAAATCTACTCCTCACAAAATCTAAATAATTTAAACCATTTTTGTTTCTTTTGCTTCTTTCTCTCCTTTCGGCTGATATATTCAGATTGATCATTTTGAATTTGTTCAACTAATTCTTTAGTATTTGTAATAGAATCAAATAGGGAATTTTTATCATTTAATATCTTAGACAAATTATCATTAATTAGAGAACTGCTTTTTTCAATATCACTTTTAATTATGTTTGTATTGTTTTGCATAATATCTGAAACAGATTGTTTAATAATAGTTTCTATTTCAGGCTTTAGCAAATTGGATATTGCTTGTGCTGCAAATTCTAAATCTTTTTGATTACTAAATAGAGAAGAATCATTATCTAAGAAATATTGTTTAATTTGTTGTGTTGTATAATGTTTTTCTTTGGATAAGTATTGAATCATTTTTAATTTGTTAATATCATCTTCAGTAAAATTTCTATATTTACAGTGATGATTGGAATTTAAATAATCTTTGAAGGTAAGGCAGTAATTTCTAATTGCTTGAGTGCTGGTGTTTAATAATTTTGCAACATCTTTTGTCTTGTAAGTATTTATTTTGAAATCGCTTATGTTTATTGATTTGTTTTCCATAGTTACCACTCCTTTTACAATATTATACAATTAATTGGAAATATTATCAAGATAATTTTTATATAAAATGCTTATTGTAAATAAAGTTCTTGACATGGGAAAATTCCATCTGATGCTAAGAATTCTGCTTATTTAATTAATTTATGATATAATATTTTTAAGGATATTTTTTACTAAATTACAATACTTTATATTAGAAACCAATTATATTCTATTATTTAAAAAATTTATTATATTAAGCTGTGGAAAATCTTTATCCGATGGCTACCATCCGTAATACCCCCATCGCACTCTGTGAAAGCGACTATCACCAAATCAAAGATTTGGGATATCTGCTTTTCTTATAAAAGTGTGGGATAACGGCTGCTACGCCCCTGGATAACGATTCCTAAGTTTCAGATGGAGAAAAAACTCCACCTGAAACCAAGAACTCTGTTTATCTCTTTAGAAGGCGGAAAAGCCCAAATTTAAAGAAAGGAGTGTAATAATATGAAAAGTATACTAACTACTTGTCCTTATTTTGGAACAGGATGTACGTTTTTTCAAATGTAAAGGATATCAAAATTATTAGAGTAACTCCGGATAATGATGTAAATTCAGTAAACCAAGGTAAGCTTTGTTCAAAAGGACGTTTTGGTTTTGATTTTGTACATAATCATACAGGGACTATGACGAGACGTTGTTGGGGATTAAATGGTGCAGATCCAGAAGAATTTTTGGAAATTAGCCCTGCAGATGCAAAGAAGCTTAAAAATCAAGGATTTTTTTAATGTTGGTACATAGAGCTTTTCTCATTTTCTATTTTTATTTATGCATACTTTAATAATTTTATCTGATGTTAGGTAAAAAGTGAGGAAGTACTATGATATAAATTTTAGGCCTTATGGGGCTAGAAAAATAAAAGCCTTAGAATTATCTTAAAGGCTAAAATAACTTATAAGGGGGTAATTGAATATGAAACTTAACTCTTTTGTAGTAGCTGATGCCCATAAATGTATTGGGTGTAAAGCTTGCGAACTTGCCTGTGCTGCTTCTCATTCTGACAATGAAGGGAAGACAGTGGGAACAGTAGAGACTCCAATTATGCCGCGGCTTTTTCTTGTTAAAACGGCTGAAGTAACTGTGCCTATTCAATGTCGACAGTGTGAAGATGCTCCTTGTGCCAATGTTTGTCCGGTAAGGGCTATTAGCCAGATTGACAATAAGATTGTGGTTGATACCGAAGCTTGTGTAGGATGTAAAACTTGCATAATGGCTTGTCCATTTGGTGCAATGGATCTTGTACCTAAGTATAAAGATGGTCAGCTAGTTACTCAAAATGTGCTTATGTCTGAAACGGATGATGGTTTAGTAAAAAAGGAAGTAGTTGTGGCACATAAATGTGATTTGTGTATTGATCAGCCTGATGGACCGGCTTGTGTTAGGGCATGTCCAGAGAAAGCATTGGAACTTATTGAACTAAAACAAGTAAAAAAGAAACGAAACATAGAGGCAGTTGATAATCTTTGGAATTTGGTGAAAGGTGTTTTTGACTAGAAGCTTAATTTGAAATAAGATAGGAGGCGATTGTTTTGACAGTTAAGACTGAAGGTATTGTCAAAATTGATAAAGAGTTGTGTACAGGATGCAAACGATGTGCAGATGTTTGTCCTGTAGATGCTATAGAAGGTGAAAAAGGACAACCTCAAAAAATTAATACTGAACGTTGTGTTTTGTGTGGTCAGTGTGTACAAATTTGCAGTGCTTATGCATCTGCATTTGATGAAGATATTACTCCTCGTGAGCAAAAGATAAAAGAGCGTAATATGCTCTCCTCTGTTAAAGAGCCCTTATTTGCATCCTACTATACAGGCCATGCTATAGAAGTAAAAGAGGCCTTAGCAAATTCTAAACTTTTTACTATGGTTCAATGTGCACCAGCAGTACGTGTAGCTATTGCTGAAGAATTTGGTATGCCACTTGGAAGTTTAACACCAGGGAAAATGGCAGCTGCACTAAGAAAGCTAGGTTTTGATCGAATTTATGATACAAATTTTGCTGCTGATCTCACTATTATGGAGGAAGGTAACGAACTTATTAAAAGGGTTACTGAAGGTGGAGTACTGCCCATGTTCACTTCATGTTGTCCTGCTTGGGTAAAATTTATTGAACAGGATTACCCAGAACTTATTCCACATCTATCTTCTTGTAAATCTCCACAGCAAATGGAAGGTGCTCTGCTTAAGACATATGGTGCACAGATTGATGGGGTAGATGCTGGCACGATTTATAGTGTTTCAGTTATGCCTTGCATTTGCAAAAAATTTGAATGTGAACGTCCTGAAATGAAAGATAGCGGATATCAGGATGTAGATGTTGCAATTACTACACGGGAACTTGCACAATTAATCAAAGACGCTGACATTGATTTTAATGATTTACCTGAAGAAGAATTTGACAAGCCACTTGGAACTTATTCTGGTGCAGGCACTATTTTTTGTGCTACTGGTGGTGTTATGGAAGCTGCCCTGCGTACTGCATATAAATTGATTACTAAAGAAGAAATTCCAGATGTCGATCTTAAATTCATAAGAGGCGGCGAAGGAGTAAGAAGTTCAGAAGTTAAAGTAGGAGATTTGACACTAAAAGTAGCAGTAGTTGCTGGACTGAAAAATGTTGTACCAGTTTTAGAAGAAATTAAAGCTGGAAAAGCAGATTTTCATTTTATTGAAGTGATGACCTGTCCAGTTGGATGTGTTAGTGGAGGCGGACAACCTAAGGTATTGATACCTGATGAAAAAGCTGATGCTTATACTAATCGTACATGCAGTACGTATGTACATGATGAAAATATGGAATATAGAAAATCACATGATAATCCTGAAATACAGAAAATTTATAAAGAATTCTTGGTAGAAGATAATATTCATCATTTGCTTCATACTACGTATACACCAAGGAGGTAAGTACATTGAATACCTTTGTCGTTGCAAATCCTAATAAATGCATTGGTTGTAAGTCTTGTGAGATTGCTTGTGCAGTTGCACATTTAGATATTAGTGTGGTTGCTGCAGGATCAATAGATGCACCTTTTTCACCTCGCATCAATCTAGTTCGGGCAGAAAGGGCTACTATGCCAGTGCAGTGTAGGCAATGTGATGATGCCCCTTGTGCAAATGCATGTCCAGTAGGGGCAATTGTTCATAAGAAGAATAAAATTGTTGTAAAAACAGAATTGTGTATTGGATGTAAGGCATGTATGTTTGCTTGTCCGTTTGGTGCTATGGATATGGTTCCAAAGTGCAAAAATGGCCGAAAGCAAAAACAGGGTTTAAGTGTGAGTACTAAAGAAGGAAAGCAAAATAAGGAAGATATGGCAGCACATAAATGTGATTTGTGTGCAGGTAGGCCTGGAGGACCAGCTTGTGTAGAAGTTTGTCCAGTTGATGCTTTCACCATAGTTAAGCCCGAAGTTATGAATGATAGTATTAAAAATAAGCGCCGATCCAGTGCTTTAAAGATTATGGAAAAACAAAAATAAGATCGGTTTTGGAGGAATGTACCTAGATTTGTGTAAATCAAATTTAGGTACGTTATTGTATGAGGAATATTTAAATTTGTTACAGACAATAATTAAGATTATACTATTAATAAGTAACTCAACTTTCGCAGTTTAAAAAGATTACGACCTAAATGAATTCACAATTCACAGTTCACGATGCACAATTTCGGTAGATTTTTCTCCGCTGTGCTGCGAAAAATTTTAAATTTGAAGCTTATTGAAGCTTTGCTTCAATGGTGTTATATTTTAGATTTTCTGAAGTTTTAATGGAAGAAAATCATCCTTAATTGTGAACTGTGCATCGTGCATTGTGAATTAATTGCTTCGCAATATTTCTATATTACGTCAAAATTTTATATGTGTGTAAGTTGAGTAAATAGCTATATCAGAAGAGGAGGAAGAAAATGGACAAAAATATTATATTGGAGGCTATAGAGAGTCGATGTAAAATAAAAAATAATAAGAATTGTCTAGCATGTTCTGATGCTTATAAAATAGCAGAAGAATTAAAAGTAAATGTTTCGGATATAGGAAAACTATGTAATGAGAATAAAATAAAGATCATAGCTTGTCAGCTTGGCTGCTTTTAAGGTATTTGAAAGAAAATAGGATAGAATACTGACTAGGTATTTCTTTGAAAATGCTTAAAGTAATAATTGATAGTGAGGTGAGCAAAATGGAAACTAGGAAACATAATATTCCCAATATGATTCTAATTGGTTCAACTGCTAGAAACAGTGGAAAAACTACTCTTGCTGTTTCAATAATAAATAAATATAAATTAATTAGACCGATGGTAGCACTAAAAGTAACAACTATTCAGGAAAAAAATGGGAAATGCATACGCGGAGGAGAAGGCTGTGGAGTATGTTCAAGCTTAAAAGGAAATTTTGAGATAACGAAAGAGTTAAATTCAGACAATAATAAGGACACATCTTTACTATTAGCTGCTGGAGCAGAGAATGTTTACTGGCTAAAAGCATTGAAGAATAATATATACGAAGGATTTAATGCATTTATTACTAAAATACCTGAAAATGCTCTTATAGTATGTGAATCAAATAGCTTACGAAAAGTTGTTAATCCAGGCGTCTTTATTATGATAAAAAATTCCAAAGATAGTCAAATGAAAAAGTCAGCAAGTGAAGTTATAGATCAAGCTGATATAATTATAGAAAATAACTTTAATAACGATTTTGAAAAAGTAATAAAAGAAATAGAAAATATAATTAATTGATCAAATTTAATTACATAAACAGATTTCTAATGAAATTCTAATCTTTAACTAATTGTCTTCTAATTATTCCCCGGTACTATATAGACATAAAGAAAATTGATTATTAAAAAATAGTTATAGGGAGGAATTAGGATGACAATTTCAATTGAACAAATTGATTCGTTAAGAAAAAGGGCAAATGTAAGCTATAAGGAGGCCAAAGAGGCACTTGAAAAATGTAACGGTGATTTGGTAGAAGCACTTTTGTATCTAGAGGAACAGAACAAAATCAAGCCAGAGCATGAAAGCATAAAGGACTCACCTTTTATTAAAAAGATTAAAAATATTATTTTAAAGGCTAACAAGATAAAATTTGTAATATCTAAAGATGATAAAACAATTTTAAATTTACCTTCTACTCTAGCAGTTTTACTTTGTTTATTTGCATTTCCTGTTGCAATAGCTGTTGTAGTCATTGCTATAATTACAAGTTGTAAAATAAGATTTCATAAAGAAAGTGGAGAAGAATGCAGTATTAATAGTAAAATAGATAAAGTTACTGAAGCTATGAACAATGCCAAAGATAAAATAACAGAAGAGATTAAGAATGCATAAAATAAAACCTGCTTATGATTTTTCATAAAGCAGGTTTTATTTTTGTCTAGAATTTAGCTTATTATAAGGATTGTGAGTAATAAAAAAGGTATAATAAAATTAAAAAAGTACAGGAGGATAATATGGCTGATGAAAAAATTCTTATTGTAGAAGATGAAGTGAAGATTGCAAGATTTGTTGAGCTGGAACTTCAACATGAAGGGTATATTGTAGATAAAGCTGTAGATGGAAGAGACGGACTAGAAAAAGCTTTAAATGAAAACTTTGATCTTATAATACTTGATGTAATGCTTCCTTCCTTAAATGGAATGGAAGTACTAAGGAGGTTAAGGCAGAGCTCTGAGGTTCCTGTTATAATGCTTACTGCAAAAGATGAAATAATGGATAAAGTAATGGGACTTGATATTGGTGCAGATGATTACATTACAAAACCCTTTGCTATAGAAGAACTTCTTGCACGTATTCGTGTTACGTTTAAGCATAAAAGAGTTACATCAGATAAATCTGGTATTATAGAAATAGGTAAATTGAAACTTAATGTAAGTAAATATCTTACTACATATAGTGATGAAGTAGTAGAACTGACAAAAACAGAATTTGATCTATTAAAATATTTAATGGTAAACAAAAATATAGTACTTTCAAGGGAAAACATTCTTGAAAAAGTATGGGGATATGATTATACAGGGGATACTAATGTAGTAGACGTCTATATTCGTTATTTGAGAAGTAAAATAGATGATAGATTTAATCACAAATTTATTTATACCGTCCGAGGAGTGGGGTATCAATTAAGGGATGAATAAGATTAAACTTATATTTAGAATAATAGTTAAGATCATAAAGATTTTGTTTTTACTATTAGAGCGTGCTTTGAAGATTTTACCTAAATATTTAAGCAGGGCAGTTGAAAGTATAGAAAACAAACTTAGATTTTCCATTAGCTTTAAAATAACAGTAACCTATGTATTCACTTTTGTGATAATTTTTTCCTTCATTACTTTAGGTATAATTGGAAGCTTCAATTACTATATGCAAAATGGTAGGAAGGATAATTATATAGTAGTCCTTTTAGGAATTTTAGCAGTATGGAATATTATAGGATTAATCATCATAATAATAATTGGTTCAAAGGCCAGTAAAAAATTTTTATCTCCCGTATATACTATGACAGATACAGTGAAAAAGATATCCATTAATGACCTGGATAAAAGACTTGATATTAAGGGATCAAAAAATGAACTTAAAGATTTAGCAAAAACTTTTAATGATATGATGGACAGAATTCAAAGTTCTATAGAGAAACAAAATCGATTTGTTTCTGATGCATCACATGAACTGAGAACACCTATTTCCGTAATTCAAGGATATGCTAATATGTTAGACCGTTGGGGAAAAGATGATAAAGACGTGCTGGAAGAATCTATTGATGCTATAAAAAGTGAGTCCAAAAATATGAAAGACTTGATTGAGAAACTTTTATTTCTTGCAAGGGGAGATAAAAATACTCAAAAAGTTGAGAAAGAAAATTTCATGATGAATGAGCTGATAGCTGAAATAGTAAAGGAGACGAAGTTAATTGACGATGCCCATAAAATAGAAAATGAACATAATGATGAATTTAGTATAAATGCTGACAAAAAGCTCATAAAGGAAGCTATAAGGATTTTCATAGACAACAGTATTAAATATACTGAGAAAGGTGAAAGTATAAAAATTGATTCCTATAAAAGAGAAAATGAAGCTATAGTAACCATTGCAGATAATGGTACAGGAATTTCAAAGGAAGATTTGCCTCATATATTTGATAGATTTTATAGAGCTGATAAATCTAGGACTAAAAGTAGTGGAGGTACAGGGCTGGGACTTTCAATTTCAAAGTGGATAATAGATAAGCATAATGGCAAAATTCATGTTTGGAGTGAAATAAACATAGGTACTATAGTAAAAGTCACTTTGCCAATATAAATTGAATGTTTTGTCGTATTGTTATATAATTTTATTAGGCTCATATTTTGGGAATATGAGCCTTTAGATTACAGAAAAAGAGGTAAATATTATGGAGATTACTAACTTTAATCCGCAGGATGTAATATTTGCACTAGATATAGGTACAAGAACCGTAATAGGTACTGCTGGAATAGTGAAGGATAAAAAATTTAATATAGTATCAGAACATTGCGTGGAACATGAAGAAAGAGCAATGATTGATGGACAGATACATGATGTAGGTCTTGTGGCAAATGCAGTAAATGCTATAAAGAAAAAAATAGAAGAAGACCTAAACATGAAATTGGAAAATGCAGCAATAGCGGCAGCAGGAAGATTTTTAAGAACTGTATCTGTAAAAGAGGATATGAACATTGATTATGATAAGGAAATAGATAGGGATACCATAAGGAGTCTTGAGTTAACTGCGGTGAAGTCTGCGGAAAAACAGGTAACTAAAAATACAAAGGGAAGGTTGTATTGTGTAGGGTATAGTGTGAAAAGCTATTATCTAAATGGTTATCTTATAAGTAATCTATTGGCACATAAAGGAGAAAATATATCTGTAGAAGCTATAGCAACCTTTCTTCCAAGGTCTGTAGTAGATAGTTTGTATTCTGTCATGGAAAAAGTAGGCCTTCAAGTAGTAAGTTTGACTTTAGAGCCTATTGCAGCTATGGAAGCTGCAATTCCACAAAATCTAAGACTTTTAAATTTAGCGTTAGTAGATATAGGAGCAGGAACTTCGGATATAGCAATAAGCAGTAAGGATACTATAAGTGCTTATGGGATGGTATCCCAGGCAGGGGATGAAGTTACTGAAGCTATAGCACAAAATTATTTAGTGGATTTTAACACTGCGGAAAAGATAAAAAAACAGTGTAATGAAAATGAAACTATAAAGTATACAGATGTTTTAGGTATAGAAAATAAAGTATCTTCTGAAGAAGTTATAAAGCTTATAAATCCTATTGTTAATAAGATAGCAGATGAAATTGGAAATAAAATAGTTGAGTTAAATGGAGATAAACCGCCTAATGCAATTTTTCTTGTAGGTGGAGGAGCTCATACTCCGGAACTGAAGGAATTCTTAGCTAAAAAGTTGAACATGCCTCTCCAAAGAATTGCTATAAAGGGAAGAGAAGCGGTTACGGATTGTGTATGTCTTGACAATTCTCTTGGAAGTACAGGGGTTACTGTTTTAGGTATTGCACTTATTTCCATAAGAAGACTGGGACATGGATTTATTGATGTAATGTTAAATGGAAATGTAATAAGTCTTTTTAATTCTCATGGACATACGGTAATGGATGCAATGCTGCAGGCAGGAATAAATCCTAAGTCATTAATAGGAAAAAACGGTAAAAATATAAGGTTTACAGTAAATGGTATAAAAAGAGTAGCTTTTGGCACTTTAGCTTCCAATACCAAAATAACTGTGAATGGAATTGGAAAAAGCATGGATGAGGAAATTAAAGAGGGAGACGACATAGAAATAAAGTATGCAATTAATGGGAAAAATGCTGTACCTAAAGTGATAGACTACATACAAAAGTCCTATTCCGTGAGCTTTTTTATAAATGATTTAATAGAAAATTTAGAACCTGCGGCATATATAAATGAAAATAGAGTAAAATTGGATAGTACCATAAATGAAGGAGATAATGTAACTATAATCTTACCGGAAACCATTTCTGACTATGAAAAATATTTTTCAACTGACAGTGGAGAAGAATTTGTATATTATTTAGATGGAAACAAATTAGATAAAAAATATATTATAAATGAAGGGGACAGAATTTATAGAATAACTAAAGTAGAAGATGGAAAAGAAAAGAATTCTAAAGAAGAAACACAGGAAAATTTAAGTTCAGAAGAAGTGGATTTAGAAGTGGTGCCAAAGGAAGAAGATATAAGCAAGGGTAAAGAGAATGAATTACGTGAATCTACTTTGGAGGAAAAGAGTAAGGATACAAATGAAATAACTGTAGTTGCAAATGGAAAAACTGTAGTACTTACAGGGAAAAAGGAGTATATATTTGTTGATATATTTAATCATATAGAATTTGATCTAACAAAAATTAGGGGAAAGCTGTATTTGCATTTAAACGGAAACAATGCAGGTTATTATGATAAGTTGTCTGAAGGAGACATAATAGAATTAGGTTGGGAATAAGTGTCGATACTAATATTGGAGGAACAAATATGCAGAGAAACTTTTTGAAAATGTCAGAATCTATGAAACAAGAATTGATTGAAACGAGAAGAGATTTTCATAGGCATCCAGAACTTGGATATGATTTAGAAAGAACTTCTGGCAAAGTAAAACAATTTTTAGATAAATGGGGTATAGAATATAAGAACACGGCCCGTACAGGAATATGTGCAATAATAAGAGGAAAAGGTACTAAAACTATAGGAATAAGAGCTGATATGGATGCACTTCCTTTAGAAGATAAAAAAGTTTGTGACTATTCTTCAGAGGTTAAGGGAAAAATGCATGCTTGCGGCCATGACGCACACACAACTATACTTCTTGGGGTTGCTAAAATCCTGAACTCTATAAAAGATGAATTAAGGGGAAATGTAAAATTATTTTTTGAACCTGCAGAAGAAACTACAGGTGGAGCTAAGTTAATGATAGAAGAAGGAGTACTTGAATATCCAAAGGTTGATAGAGTAATAGGACTTCATGTAGAGGAAAATATAGAAGTTGGGAATATAGGACTTAAACTTGGAGTAGTGAATGCAGCTTCTAATCCTTTTGACATAAAAATTAAAGGAGTTGGATCTCATGGAGCCAGGCCACATATGGGAATTGATCCTGTGGTAATAGCAAGCCATGTGGTAATAGCACTTCAGGAAATCATAAGCAGGGAACTTCCTCCTACAGATGCAGGGGTAATAACTATAGGGTCAATTCATGGAGGTACAGCCCAAAATATAATACCAGATGAAGTCACAATATCAGGTATTATAAGAACTATGAAGACAGAGCATAGGGAATACGTAAAGAAAAGGCTTTGTGAAATAACAAATGGAGTAGTTAATTCTTTTAGGGGAAAATGCGAAATAGACATACAGGAGAGTTATCCTTGCCTTTATAATGACGATAGGGCAGCACAGGATATTTTAAATGCAGCATATGATGTTATAGGTAAAGATAAAGTAAAGATACTTGAAAAGCCAAGCATGGGCGTAGAAAGTTTTGCTTATTTTTCTATGGAAAGACCTTCTGCCTTTTATTATTTAGGATGTAGAAATGAAGAAAAACAAATAATACATCCTGCCCATGGAAATTTATTTGACATAGATGAAGATTGTCTTCCTATCGGAGTTGCCATACAGTGCAAGGCAGCTTATGATTTTTTAAGATAGTACAGTGTTTAAATGTACTTAGAGTTTTTATTGTAATGGGTATGAACTTTAAGTATATTTTTTATGTAGAAAAACAAGTATAAGGATGTAAGGTATTTTCTTTCAAATGCCTAAGCTAAAAATTATATTTTTATTTATTGATTTAGTTAATAATAGTAGTATATAATTAGGTGTTGTCCATATAAAGTTGTAAATAATATAATTTACCAAAGAACGTTAAACTTTTTAAAAACTTTGCAATATAGAATTCTTAAATTACTAATTGCAGATATATAAGAGAGTTGCTAATTTTAAGAATTAGGAGAGATTGATATGAAAGTGGAGATAGGAAAGAACGAAGCTGGTCAAAGATTAGATAAATTTTCAAGAAAATGGCTTCAGGATGTGCCGCTTAGTGGTATATACAGAGCTATAAGAAAAGGTGATATTAAAGTAAATGGGAAAAAAGCTAAAGAAAAGTATTTCCTTCTGGAAGGAGATATAGTAAATGCAGAATACATAATTTCTAAGGAAACAAAATCTAAATTTGAAAGAATAGACAATGCTTTCTTGAAGATAATTTATGAAGACAAAAATATGCTTTTGGTAGAAAAATGGCCTGGAGTTTTGGTACATTCAGATAAAAATTCCAAGGATGCCACTTTAACTGATTATGTACTTTCACATTTGTATGATAGGGGAGAATTTAATCCAGAAGAAGAGGTTACTTTTACTCCATCACCTTGTAATAGATTAGACAGGAATACTTGTGGTATAGTTATTTATGGAAAAAATTATGAAGCATTAAAGTTATTAAATGAGATGATAAGGGAAAGAAGTATAAAGAAATATTATATAGCTCTTGTAATTGGAAAAATAAAAGATGGAGTTTATGAAGGTTACATAAAAAAAGATAGAACAAATAACAAATCCAGTGTAAGCAATACACCGGAAAAAAATTCAAAAAAGATATCTATGAGAGTAAAAAATGTTAACACCTGCGGCATATATTCATTGATACAACTTGAGCTAATTACAGGTAGAAGCCATCAGTTGAGGGCTCACTTAGCATATTTAGGAAATGCTATAATAGGAGATAGTAAATATGGTGTTTCAAATATAAATAGTTTTTTCTACAATAAATATGGTTTGGATTATCAATACTTATATGCATATAAATTAAACTTTAGGAGCTGTCCTGAGAAACTTAATTATATGGAAAACAAGACCATAACAGAGGGACTTCCACCTGTATTAAAGAAGATAAAAAAGGATATATTTAATAAATTCTAATATTTTAGGATATTAATAGTTTTTGATAGGGAGTTTTAAATTATGAAAGAACAGTCAACAACTAAAGGTTTTGCCATACTTTCTATGGCAGGGATGGCCGTAAAAATATTATCTGTTATATATATACCTCTTATGATGAAAATAATAGGTGAAGAGGGTTATGGATTGTATGGTGCATCTTATCAAGTATATGCCTTTGTTTTCGTACTTACGAATGCAGGTATACCTGTAGCTATATCAAAGCTTATATCTGAATTGAATGCAGTAGGTAATTATAGAGATGCAATAAGGGGATTTAAAATAGCGAGATTTATTCTGGTGGTTTTGGGGATAGTAATGGCATCTTTCTTAATCATATTTTCAGGACCTTTAGCTAGTATAACCAAATATAATAAGGCGTATTTATCCCTTGTAACTTTGGCACCAGCTATATTTTTCACTTCCATTGCTTCTGCTTATAGGGGATATTTTCAAGGAAGGGCAAACATGACGCCTACAGCAGTGTCACAGGTCATAGAACAAATAGTAAATACTATATTTGCACTTGCATTTGCAGCCTATTTAATGAGATATGGAGTGGAAGTAGGCTGTACTGGAGGACCTATTGGAACTTCTTTTGGAGCCCTCGCTTCTGCTGCATTTTTAATATACTGTTATGAAAAAAATAAAAAAATAAGGCTTCCTCAAAATTATGTGGAAGTAAGTAGGACAAGACTCACCACATCACAGCTTGTGAGAAAAATTGTAAAATATGGAGTTCCTATAACTTTATGTGTAGGAATGACCTATGCTGGGAGCATAGTAGATTTAACCAATACTAAAACAAGACTTATGGTTGGAGGAATAAGTGATACCAATGCTACTATACTTTATGGATATTTAAACAAATATCAGCAGCTTTTGAACGTTCCTATTGCTATAATATCTTCGCTTTCTGCAGCAATACTTCCAGCAATATCAGCAGCTTTTGCAGTTAAGGATAGAAAAAGGGTAAAAGATAAGATAAACTACTCCTTCAGACTTTGCTTTTTAATTGCAATACCTTGTGCAGTTGGATTTTCTGTTTTAAGTGGCCATATATATGAGCTTTTAAAGTTTGGGAAAGCCTATTATATTATGGAATGTGGTTCTATAGTGCTTGTACTTATGTCAATAATGCAAATACAGACTACCATTTTGCAAAGTGTTGGAAAGCTGTTTACTGCTACTTTTTATTCTGTAATAGGTATAATAGTAAAAATATGTATAAATTATATTCTTATTGCAATACCTAATATAAATATACTAGGGGCAGTAGTAGGAAGTATAGTTGGATTTGTCATACCTATAATATTAAACCATATAATCATTAGAAAATCTTTAAATGCAGAAGTTAGTCTTATAAGGCATGCTGTTAAACCAGCAATTGCTTCTGTAATGATGGGAACAGTTGTAGTTGCGTCTTCTTTTGTCATGGATTTCTTATTTGGATTTATAAAGATTGAGTATATTCCAAATGCTATTTCTACAATAGTATCTGTTTTAATAGGGATAATTACATATGTTTTTACTATGGCACTAATTGGCGGCATAAGAAAAAGAGATATGGAATTACTGCCTGGTGCAGTACGAAGGTTAATACCGGGTTTTATATTGAGAAAAGTAAAATAAAAGAGTATAAATAGAAAATTGAAATATTTTTTTAAAAAACTTGCATCATGAAATGAAATATGATAAAATTAGTCTTATTAAAATACCAATAGCTTATAATATAATTGGTATTTTACAGCAATATATCAAGTTTGATAATTAGATAACTAATAATTAAGAAAATTTCAAAATGCATTTCTAGGGGCTAGAGAAATGCATTTTTGTTCAAAAAAATTTAGACGGGGGCTGAAAACATGAAATATAATTTAGGATTCCCTTCAAAACAAGGATTATATGATCCTGCTTATGAAAAGGATTCTTGTGGGGTAGGATTTATAGCCAGTATAAAAGGTGAAAAAACCCATGATATTGTAAAAAAAGGTGTTAAAATTTTAGTTAACTTAACTCACAGAGGAGCAGTGGGAGCTGATACTAAAACAGGAGATGGTGCAGGTATACTTGTCCAAATTCCAGATGAATTTTTTAGAATAAATTGTGACAATTTAGGGATAGAATTACCTGAACCGGGTGAATATGCTGTAGGTATGGTATTTTTTCCAAAAGAGACTGCAATAAGGCTGCAGTGTGAGGGAATACTTGAAAGGGCAGCAGAAGAGGAAGGACAGAAAATTTTAGGCTGGAGAGATGTACCTACAGATAACAGAAGCATAGGTGAAACAGCTAAGGGTACTGAACCTATTATAAGACAGATATTTATAGGCAAAAATGCACAAAATCAAACTGATTTTGAAAGAAAACTTTATGTAATCAGAAAAAAAGTTGAAAATGAAGTTAAAAAAACTCTTGGGGCTACTGTAGCAAAATCTTTTTATGTATGCAGTCTTTCAAGTAAAACTATAGTTTATAAAGGATTATTACTGGCAGATCAAATAAAGAAATTTTATATTGATTTAAATGATATAAATTTTAAAAGTGCCATTGCACTAGTACATCAAAGGTACAGTACAAATACTTTTCCAACTTGGGATTTGGCACAACCTTTTAGGTTTCTTGGACATAATGGTGAGATAAATACCATAAGAGGAAATAGAAATTGGATGAGATCACGTGAAGGTGTACTTAAATCTGAGGCTTTCGGAAAGGACATTAAGAAGCTCTTCCCAATAATAAGTGAAGGGGGAAGTGACTCTGCATCTCTTGATAATGTATTGGAGCTATTATATGAAGATGGAAAATCCTTACCACATGCACTTATGCTTTTAATACCAGAAGCGTGGGAAGGAAATGAATATATGGAAGAATATAAAAGAGCTTTTTATGAGTACCATGGCTCTCTTGTAGAGCCTTGGGATGGACCTGCTGCGGTTGCATTTTCTGATGGTGTACAAGTTGGTGCTACTCTTGATAGAAATGGACTAAGACCTTTAAGATATATGATAACTAAAAATGGCCTTGTAGTACTTGCATCAGAGACAGGAGTGCTAGAATTTAAAGATGAAGATATAAAGGAAAAGGGAAAATTAAAACCAGGCAAAATGTTCTTGGTTGATACTGCCCAGGGAAGAATAATAGACGATGAAGAATTAAAAAGAGATATATGCAAGAGTAAGCCTTATGAAGAAATGCTTCCTAAGTTAAAGTATACTCTTGATATGTTTAAAGCAGTTAGGACAAGGGAAGAAATACCTCCTGAAGTATTAAAGGAAAAACAACAGGCTTTTGGTTACTCTCTTGAAGATTTGAGCAAAATAATAGGGCCTATGGCAAAGGATGGTAAAGAGCCTGTGGGCTCTATGGGAAATGATACCCCTCTTGCAGTGCTTTCAAATAAAAATCAATTGCTTTTTGCTTATTTCAAACAACTTTTTGCACAAGTAACCAATCCACCTATAGATTCTATAAGAGAAAGATTAGTAATGTCTCTTGCAAATTATATAGGTTCTACCCAGGCTAATATATTAAATGGTAAAGATGGAGAAATTTCAAATGATCCTTTTATAGAGATAAAAAGTCCTACATTAACTAATGAGGAAATATCAAAAATAAAGAGCTTGAGAGACAAAAACTTTAAAACTACAACTATTCCTATTACATTTAAATGTGATACAGGAGTGGAGGGTTTTAAGGAAGCTCTTGAAAAAATTTGCGAGAGGGCTTCAAAGAGAATAAAAGAAGGATACAATATATTAGTTTTAAGTGATAAAAATGTTGATTCTTATGAGGCTGCAATACCAAGTTTACTAGCAGTTTCAGCAGTGCAGCACCATTTAATTAGAGAAAAAACACGTACGAAAGTTTCAATTATTGTAGAAACTGGAGAAGCAAGAGAAACTACACATTTTGCACTTTTAATAAGTTATGGTGCTTCTGCAGTTAATCCTTATCTTGTATATCAAACTATAGATGAAATGATAAAGGAAAATGATATAGTTGGAGTTACACCAGAAGAAGCAAAGAAAAATTATATTAAGGCTATAAATCAAGGAATACTTAAAATACTTTCAAAAATGGGTATATCCACGCTGCAAAGTTATCATGGTGCACAGATATTTGAAGCAATAGGTCTTGATTCAGAATTTGTAAATAAGTATTTTGAGGGTACATCATCTAGAATAGGCGGTATAGGTATTGATGTAGTTGCAAGGGAAGTACTTGCAAGACACAAAAATGCTTTTAATAAAATAAGAAAACCTATTTCCGAACTCAATGTAGGTGGTAACTATTCATGGAGAAAAGGAGGAGAGTTTCATCTCTTTAATCCTGAAACTATATACAAACTTCAGGTTGCATCAAGAACTAATGACTATGGTATGTATAAGCAGTATGCTAAAGTAATAAATGAACAAGATAAAAATTTATGTACAATAAGAGGCTTGTTTCAATTTAAAAAGGGAAATGAAATACCTATAGAAGAAGTTGAACCAGTAAGTGAAATTCTTAAAAGATTCTGTACAGGAGCTATGTCCTTTGGTTCCATAAGCAAAGAAGCTCATGAAACTATAGCTATAGCTATGAATAGAATAGGTGGAAGGAGCAATACTGGAGAAGGTGGAGAGGATCCTGATAGATATGTACTAGATCCAAATGGTGATTCCAGAAGAAGTGCCATAAAACAGGTGGCATCAGCACGTTTTGGTGTAACTACAGAGTATTTGGCAAACGCAGATGAAATTCAGATAAAGATAGCACAAGGTGCAAAACCAGGAGAAGGTGGACAGCTCCCAGGTAGGAAGGTTAATAAGTATATTGCCAAAATAAGGTATTCAACTCCAGGGATAGATCTTATTTCACCACCACCTCATCATGATATATATTCAATAGAGGATTTAGCTCAATTGATATATGATTTAAAAAATGTAAATCCTAGTGCAGCTATAAGTGTAAAACTTGTGTCTGAAGTAGGAGTAGGAACAATTGCTGCTGGAGTTGCGAAGGCCCATGCAGATTTAATACTTATAAGTGGCCATGATGGAGGCACAGGGGCATCACCTATGTCATCTGTAAAAAATGCAGGAATACCTTGGGAACTTGGATTATCTGAGACACAACAAGTACTACTGTTAAATGATTTGCGAAGCAGAGTTAGAATTCAAACAGATGGACAGCTAAAGACAGGTAGAGATGTTGCAATTGCAGCACTTCTTGGAGCTGAAGAATTTGGTTTTGCAACTACTGCCCTTGTAGTAATGGGATGTACTATGCTTAGAAAATGCCATTTAAATACTTGTGATATGGGAATAGCTACCCAGGATCCTGAATTAAGAAAGAATTTTAAAGGAAAACCAGAGCATATAATAAATTTCCTTACTTTTATTGCCCAGGAAGTTAGAGAGTATATGGCAAAACTTGGCTTTAGGACAATGAATGAAATGGTTGGAAGAGTAGATATGCTGGAGACAAAACAGGCTATTACTCATTGGAAAGCTAAAGGTTTGGATTTGTCCGCCATACTTTATAAACCATACATGCCAAAGAGAATTAAATCCTACTGTGTAATACCACAGGATCATGGACTTGATAAGGCAATAGATTATAAACTTATTCAAATGACACAAAATGCAGTGCAGGATAAGATAAAAGTTACTGCAAATCTGGAGATAAAAAATGTAAATCGTTCTGTTGGAACAATGCTAAGCGGAACAATTGCAAAGAAATATGGTGCCAAGGGACTTCCAGAAGATACTATAGTGTTAAATTTTAAGGGGTCAGCAGGACAGAGCTTTGGAGCCTTTGGAATAAACGGACTTACTCTACTTCTTGAAGGGGATGCCAATGATTATGTTGGGAAAGGTCTCTCCGGTGCTAAAATAGTTATAAAAACTCCTGAAAAGGCAACCTTTGTTGCAGAAGAGAATATCATAGCAGGTAATACTATTTTATATGGAGCTACATCAGGAAAGGTATTTGTAAATGGTACTGTAGGAGAAAGATTTGCAGTAAGAAACAGTGGTGCTATAGCTGTAGCTGAAGGTGTAGGAGACCACTGCTGTGAATATATGACTGGCGGAAGAGTAGTTATTATAGGTCAAACGGGAAGAAATTTTGCAGCTGGTATGAGCGGTGGTATAGCTTATGTACTTGATGAAGATGATTCTTTTGATAGAAAATGCAATATGGAAATGGTTGAGATTGCACAAATGGAAGATGAGGATGATGTAAATACAGTATATAGTTTAATACAGGAACATTATAAATATACAAATAGTGCAAAAGCTAAAAAGATTCTTGAAAAATGGGATGTATATAAAACCAAGTTTAAGAGGGTAATACCTACTGCGTATAAACTTATACTGGAACAAACCAAATTAGAAGCAGTTGCTGCTTCTAATATGTAGGAGGTATCACTATGGGAAAAATAACTGGTTTTAAAGAATATAAAAGAGAAAATCCAAAAGAACGTCCTGTAAAGGAAAGGGTAAAAGATTATAAAGAAGTATACTATAAGCTTCCTAAGGATAAATTGAATGTACAGGCAGCAAGGTGCATGAATTGTGGAACTCCTTTTTGTAATTGGGGATGTCCTCTTGAAAATCTAATTCCCGATTGGAACGATTTTGTATATAAGAATGAATGGCACAAGGCGTTTGAAAGACTTTCATTAACTAACACTTTCCCTGAATTTACAGGAAGAATATGTCCTGCTCTCTGTGAAGGTTCTTGTACACTTGGAGTAAATAGAGAACCTGTTTCTGTAAGGCAGCTAGAACTTAATATAATCGAAAAGGCTTTTGAAGAAGGATGGATAAAACCTAATCCACCAAAAGTTAGAACTGGAAAAAGGGTAGCTATAGTAGGTTCAGGACCATCTGGACTTTCAACTGCTGCAGAACTTAATTCCGTAGGTCATACTGTTACTGTTTTTGAAAGAGCAGATGAAGTTGGTGGACTTTTAAGATATGGTATTCCTGATTTTAAACTTGAAAAATATGTAGTGGACAGAAGAGTAAATATTATGAAAGAAGAAGGAATAATATTTAAAACAAACACAAATGTAGGAGTAAATTACGATGTAAATGAGCTTTTAGATAATTTTGATGCTGTTGTTTTAACGGGAGGTTCTACTATTCCAAGAGACCTTAAGGTGGAAGGAAGAGAACTTAAGGGAACTTATTTTGCAGTAGACTTTTTAAGGCAGCAAAATAAAAGAGTTTCTGGCAAGAAAATTACGGAAGAAGAAATAAATGCCAAAGGAAAGGTAGTTGTTGTTATCGGTGGAGGAGATACAGGTTCCGATTGTATTGGTACTTCTATAAGGCAGGGAGCTAAAGAGGTTTATCAATATGAGGTTATGCCAAAACCACCTGAAAATCGTGATAAAACAATGCCGTGGCCTGTTTTCCCAAAAACTCTGAAAACTACTACTTCCCATGAAGAGGGATGTATACGTGAATGGTGTATAAATACCAAAAAGCTTGTAGGCGAAAAAGGTGTATTGAAATCACTTAAAGGTGTAAAGGTTAAGTGGGAAGATAATAATGGCAAGAGACAAATGGTAGAAGTACCAGGTACAGAATTTGAACAACCAGTTGATTTGATACTTTTAGCTATGGGATTTTTGCATCCTCAGCATGAAGGATTGCTTGACAGTCTAGGAGTAGAATATGATGCTAGAGGTAATGTGGTAACGGATGTGAATTATATGACTGCAAAAGAAGGGGTATTTGCAGCAGGAGATATGAGACGTGGACAATCTCTTGTAGTTTGGTCACTAAATGATGGTAGAAGAGTGGCAAAGAATGTTGATAAATATTTAATGGGAGAAACATCTCTCAGAGGATAATTTTAATAATTGAAAATTAAGAGTTAAGAGTTATGATGAATTTTTTCCTGTTAACACTTAAAAAAATCTAGTTCAGAGTGCTATTGAAGCAAAAATTTAATAGCACTCTTTAAATTTTTCATTATTGTAAAAATTTTGACCGATAATTGAATAAAATTCAGCACTTAGAATAAGCATATTCAATAAATAATTCATATATATTGAAAAAGCATAGAAAACGGTATACAATAATTATATTAGATAAATTATGTTAAAAAACAAATAATATAACATTTATATATTTAAAAATATTGAAATTTAGATTACTCTTTGTCCGATGACTACCGGCTCTAATACTCCCACACATTCTGGGAAAGCGACTGTCACCAAATCGAAGAATTTGAGATATCTGCTTTTTCAAATGTACGTTGCGAGCAGCTACGTCCTTGGATAACGATTTCTAATCATCAGGTGGAGTCAAAACTTTATCTGATGCAAAGAACTCTGTTTATAAGGGTTATTAAGAATAGGAGGAATACAGATGGAAATTAACAAAAAAGTTGATGAAATGAAAGAAGAGTTGGTTAAGGCAACTCAAGAGGTAGTTAAAATTAAAAGTACTCAAGATGAAGAAAAACCAGGCATGCCTTTTGGTGAAGGACCAGAAAAAGCACTTGACAAGGCTCTTGAAATTGCAGCTGGACTTGGATTTCACACATATAAAGAAGAAGAAGGATATTACGGATATGCAGAATATGGTGAAGGAGAAGATTATGTAGCAGTTCTGGGACATATGGATATAGTGCCAGAAGGAGATAATTGGATTCATCCACCTTATGGAGCAGAAATACATGAAGATAAGATTTTTGGAAGAGGTACATTGGATGATAAAGGACCAACAATGGCAGCTCTCTTTGGATTAAAGGCTATAAAGGACCTTAAAATGCCGCTTTCAAAAAAAGTAAGGGTTATTTTTGGAACAAATGAAGAGACAGGAAGTTCTGAAATGCATGTTTATAATAAGAAAGAAAAAGCTCCAATATCTGGATTTACACCAGATGCCATGTATCCACTTATAAATGCGGAAAAGGGTATAAGAAGATTTCATGTTGTTAAAAAATTAAGCTCCTGCAGCTGTGGGATTACAATTAAGTCATTAAAAGGTGGAATAAGACCTAATATGGTTCCTGATAAATGTGAAACTGTAATAGCTGCAAAAGATACGGGAAGCATTGCTAAAGCAATAAAGGAATTTGCAGATAAAAAGGGATACAATATGAAAACTGAAATTGTAAATGGCGATTTAGTTTTACATACATTTGGAGTAGGAGCTCATGGAAGTATGCCTGAACTAGGCAAAAATGCTGTAATGCAGACTTTTGACTTTTTAGGAACTATTGCAAAAGAATCTTGCCCTCTTGCAGACTATATAAATTTCTTTAATAAGTATGTTGGATTTGAAACAGAAGGTACTTCACTAAAAATAGCCTGTGAAGATCAACCATCAGGAAAATTATCATTAAATGTAGGAGTTGCTGAAATCAATGAAGAGACGGCAGATTTGTGGCTAGATATGAGATATCCTGTTACCAAGAAAGGTGAAGAGATCATGGATACCCTTTCTAAGAAATTTGCAGAGTGTGGTGCTAAAATAGAAAGAGTAGAATCTGATGAACCTCTTTATTTTGCAGAAGATAGTGAGTTAGTTAAAATTCTTCTTAAGGTTTATAATGATGAGACTGGTCAGAAGGGAAAGGCTTATGGAATAGGCGGAGGAACTTATGCTAAGGAACTTCCGAATATAATTGGATTTGGACCAATATTCCCTGGAAAACCAGACCTTGATCATCAGGCTAATGAATATATTGAAATTGGCGACCTAGTAATGAATGCTAAAATATATGCCCATGCAATATATGAACTTGCAAAATAATTCTATAGTTTATAAGATGAAATAGCACGAGTAATTCGTGCTATTTTTATGATATAGTACATGTTACTATTTAGAAATGGAGAAAAGTATGAATTTAACAATAATTACTGTAGGAAAATTGAAAGAAAAGTATTTAAAAGATGCAGTAGAGGAGTATTCAAAAAGGTTGTCTAGATACTGTAAAATCAATATAGTGGAAGTTCAAGATGAAAAGACTCCAGAAAATGCTTCTAAAAAAGATGAAGATATTATAAGGGAAAAAGAAGGAACAAGAATATCAAAGCACATAAGTGATAGTATGTATGTAGTAGCAATGGATTTAAAGGGAAACACTATGACTTCTGAACAGTTTTCTGATTTCATTGGAAATTTAGGACTTCAAGGCAGGAGTAATATTGCCTTTATAATAGGAGGTTCTCTAGGTATTTCCAGGGAAATTTTACAAAGGGCTGATTACAAGCTGTGTTTTTCCAAGATGACTTTTCCGCATCAGCTCTTTAGGGTAATGCTTTTGGAGCAGATATACAGGGGATTTAAGATAATGAAAGGTGAACCTTACCACAAATGACAAGGATTTTTGTGGGAAATGTGGATATAAGCGGGTTTGATGAGTGATAGCCACCACAGTAGCCCACAGGCAACATATTCAATTGTACTAATGCTTGTAAGACATGGTACAATATGCTTATATCATACGTGAGGTGAACAATAGAATGGGGTTATTTAATAGAATGAAAGAACCAGTTTTTCTTAAGGAAAGCAGTGATGCAGAAGTACAATTAGAAAAGCTTAAAGCATTGGAACCTTTACTTAGTGCAGAGGAGAGGGGAAAAATATAATAAAACAAGATATAAAATGCCTTGAATATGGAATTGCAGGAGAAAAGAATATTAAGTTCGAATTAAAGAATAGTCATATGCCAATGTATATTTTGCATGATATTTATCTTAAGGATGTGGATTTGAGTGCCCAGATAGATTATCTTGTGTTTACAAAGAAGATTTGCTTTGTTATCGAATGTAAAAATCTTTATAGAAATATTGAAATTAATAGCAGGGGCGACTTTGTTCGTACTATAGAATTTGGTGGTAGAAAGAGAAAAGAGGGAATTTATTCACCTATCACACAGAATCAACGACATTTAGAATTAATGAAGAAAATTAGGACAGACAGCAAGAATAATATATTGATGAAATATATGGCAGGAAGATACTTTGAAGATTTTAATAAATCAGTAGTAGTTTTGGCTAATCCCAAAACTGTACTTAATGCAAAGTATGCAAAGAAAGAAGTAAAAGAAAAAGTTATCCGTGCTGATCAATTGGTTAAATATATAAAGAAAATGTACGAAAATTCTAAAGTAGCAACTAATTCAGAAGATAGAATGTTAGATTGGGCTCAATCTTACTTAGATTTACATAAGAATGTTGAGAATCATTATACTGGAAAATACGAACAGTATAAAATTAATATAACAACATCACAGAAGTCAGATGAAGAAGTACCAACTCCAGTATCAGAGAGAAACACTATAACAGCAGGAAAAGTTACAGTAGAAGAAACCGATATTTTTAAAGAATTAAAAGCATACCGATTACATAAGAGTCGTGAAGAAAAAATAAAACCTTACTTCATTTATAATAATAATCAATTAAAGAATTTAATTTTAAAGATGCCTAGGAACAAAGAAGAACTACAGAAAGTTGCTGGATTTGGTGAGGTAAAGGTGAATAAGTATGGCGATGATATCTTGAAAATTATAGATAAATATTAGATTATTGAATAGAAAATTGCTAATGGATTTTGTTAATTTGTATTCTTTCTTTTGTACTGGATGAAAAACGTTCAAAACCAAATTATTCAATTAAATATAAAATTAAGAATTATTTGTATAGTATATAGATAAATAGTAATCTACCAATTTTAAAAAATAAGTTGAAATACATTTTAAATCATTATATGATGGATTCAGACATCGATGTAATCTATTAAAAAGAAGGTAAATTTATGAATGTTAATATTGAAATGATACCATCATATAAAATTGCTTATATACGAAGAACGGGTCCTTATGGTTCAGAAAATGTTCAAATAATGGAACAATTAAAAAGTTGGGCTAGAGAAAAAAATTTATTTAATGAAAGTTCAATTATATTAGGAATAGCTCAAGATAACCCTCAATTCACAGAACCTAAAGATTGCCGTTATGATACATGTTTAGTTGTTTCGGATGAATTTAAAGTTGATAATAATTATATTAAATTTGGAAAAACTATTGGCGGTAAATATTGTGTATTTAAAATAAACCATACAGTAGATGCTGTGAAAAAAGCATGGACGGAGATATTTTCGGAGTTATCAAAAAGAAATTATAAATTTGATTACAGAAGACCTATTCTTGAACGTTATGCTGTGCAGATGATAAATAAACATTATTGCGAAATTTGCACACCAATATTATAGAAAATGTTAAAACAGATCCTAATTTAGCTGCATGACCCTTAATGCAGCTTTAAATTTGCAGTATAATATATAGAAAATATAAATCCTATAGAAATAAAATGGAGTGTAGAGAAAAATGGGAAAGTACAAGCAAATTACAAAGAGAGGATTAATTTCATCAATGATAAGTTGGTCAATATTTACACTAGTATATTGGATTGCATTTTACGAGTTATATACTTTATGTAAATTTGGACGATTTAAAAATAATATAACTGTATTATTGGGATGTATGGTATTCTTTTTGGCTTGGTTTATAATTCTAATAATTAGAATTGCGAAAAAACCAGCATTTGTAGCTGACCAGAATGTAGATAGACATAATTTCTATTCGCGTTGCAAAACTATATGGACTTGTACAATTATAATAATTATAGTTCTTATAACATGTTTTTATGGAGTGAAAATATACCATAGTGCAATAAATTACAATGGAAAGCTATCATGGTTCTTAAGAGATTTAAAAAATAAAAGAACTGTAAAGCTTGAACATAATAATATATATGAAAGTGGTATAGAAGGGATATTTGCAGATATTAATAAAAAAGTTCATATGCCAGAAAAATTGTATGTTGTAAATAACTTTAGTCTTAAATTTGATTCTAATGGAGAAATTACATCTTTTGATACATTCCTTTATGGAAAAAATGCTAAAGGTGAGTTAGAAAGCTATTTAATTAGTTATAATATCAAAAATTCGGGAAATATAACTATATATTTGAAAGGTTATGTAAATGCAAATTATAATGATGACAAACTTTTAGAACCATTAATTAAGACAATGAAAGTAATTCCACTTAAGAAAACAGTGAGGAATTGGCCTGAAGAACAGTATGGTATTCTCTATTCTGGTAAACGAAGTTTTGGATATAATACAGATGGTATTGTTTATATTGACTCAAAAGGAAATACAAATTCAGCTGTTAATGATGACTATTCTGAAATAGTAGGATATACTGTTTCTGTATTTGTACCGGGCAAAGAAAGTAAATATACACCTGTTAGATACAACTTAACAGGTGATTTAAATAATATTAAAACATCAGGACCTTTAAAGGACAATAAAGAGAGCTCTAATCAATCAAATAATGCTGAAGATCAATTTTATTTATCAAAGCAAGTTGGGTATCGTTTAGAAGTAATAGCAGCTGCAGCGGGTAGTAGATCTTATTCATTAACTGGTACTATCGATGGTGGGCAAACATGGAAGACAATAAATGAAGATCCGTTTTCAGGGTCCCTTGGATCAGCAGCAGGAATAACATTTTTAAATAATAAGCTTGGATTTTTATGTTTATCTTATAGTGGTGGAAGTAAGGGGCAATTATATCGCACAGAAGATGGAGGAAAATCTTATAAAAAGGTAAATTTTCCAGAGGTGAAAGTAGCATTAAATGATGGTAAAACATATAATCCCTTTGATTTACCTGGAATACCTTATGAGAAAGATGGAAATATCAATGTTTTAGTTGGACAGGGATCTGATGGAGATTATAATGGAGGATGTAAAGCTTTGTACCAATCAAAAGATAATGGAGTAACATGGCAGTATTTAGAAGAGAAAATGAATTAATAATTTTATTTTTCATTTGAACGTATAAAATTTGATAACTGCATTTTGCTATTAACATTTAATTTTTTATAAATATTTTGTATATGATTATCAACGGTTTTAGGCGATATAAAAAGTTTTTCAGCAATTTGTTTATATGTTACTCCTTCCATGATAAGTTCTATAATCTCACCTTGTTTTTCTGTAATATTATATTTTTGCTTAAAGTAATCCGTAAGTTTATTATTAGCAATAAATGCTGGAGCGTTAAAATATTTTAAAACCAGTTTAAGATTAAAAATATTAATTGCAAGGAAATAAGAAGGAAGTGCTGCTATTTTTAAAATATCCATATTTTTAATGAAATGAATGTAAGAACTATATGATTCGAATATTATTAAAGGCAGAAATATTATAGTTAATAGAATAAAAGATTTTATTGCTTGTTTTAAATCCTTATTCACAATCTGTTTATAACTTGTTAGTCCAATAAATAACTCGTATACAATTACAGCAATAATAGAAGCTCGTACTACAAACTTAAAAATATAGTAGGTGCTAAATAAATAGTATATTGTTATTCCTACAAATTGAAATACAAAAATGGAAATGAATAATGTTTTCTTAAAATTTGTTATTTGTATACCAAAAAGATAATTTATTAAGAACAATCCTGATAAAGAACTAAATGATGTGCCAACAATATCTAAAAACTTAGATAAACATGGAATAAATGAACTTACTTGAATTACATATTTTGAGTATAATCCTAATGTTATTGAATTTTGAATAGCAAAAAAAGAAAGATTTAATGCTATGAAAAATTTTAGAGACTTTTTTTTATTACTATTGTAGATAAAATAGGAAATTGAAATAGATGATACACCTGTAAATAATGAAATAATACAAAATAGTAAATGAATATCTTTCATAAAAAAGATGTCCTTTCGTTACATTTTACTTTGAGAAAAGATTTAATGGAGTAAATCTTTTCTCAAATGCAATATATAGTATAGAACAGATGATTTTAGAATTCAAGGGATTTAGACATAATGATTATTAGTCAAGAGTATAAAAACTGTGTAAATTCAGGGGTAGGGAGTATTCCCTATCCCTATTTTTTATGCAATAAAGGGTTTTTTGCCTATTGTTACTTGCTTATTTTTGATGTTTTAATGATTTATGAAAGCACATGCTATTCTAAATAAGCTTTTGTATGATTAAAAAAATTATAAGTGAGGTATACATATGAAATTAAGAAAGAAAATCAGTTTTTTATCCTTTTTTTTGTTACCAATTACGTTAAATTATTTTTCACCAGTTCTTATAGTACAAGGAAGTTTTGAAAAAACATTTACAAGTATGCACATTATATTTGGATTAATGATTTTACTTGCAGTTTTCTTTGGAGGGGCGTGGTGTAGTTATATATGCCCTTTTGGTGCGTTACAAGATTTGCTGCCTAATACTAGTTCCAAAGGTAAGTTGCCTAATTTGAAATTATTAACAGGAGGTGCTTTTCTAGTTTTAATAGTAGCACCCATAGCAATAAGTGGTTTTCAAAGAATAATATTGCCTTACCATATGCAAAACACTAAAATTTCCATAAGCAGCGTACATGACGTAATTCGATACTATATAGTAACCATATCTATTATTTTGATAACAATAGCAGCAGGCAAAAGGACATGGTGCCGATACATCTGTCCAATGTATATATTTAATTATGTTGGAATTAAGATAGGAAGATTTTTTAAGTTACCTACCTTGAAAATAGTAAGTGAAAGTGATAAATGTACTAAATGCAGAAAATGTACTGAGCATTGTTTGATGGGTCTTGATGTAGCTAATATGGTTAAAAATAATAAATGGAATACTAATGAGTGTATCAAATGTGGAGAATGTTTAAATCAATGTAAATGTGATGCGTTGAAAATAAAGTGGACAAAGTAGGTAAGTGGCTTTAATACATTGATATATGAATGTGTTACATTGGTTTGTAATTTAAATGGGAGTGTTATATTAGGTAGTCACCAGATAAAGCTACTTAAATGAACAAAAGACAGAATATTGACTAGACTTTAGTGTTATGCTAATATTTAGACAGCATCATGTCTAAATAAAAGGAGATATCTATGAACAATCACAATACATTATTCTTAATGCAACAAATTTATATAACAATTTTTTCGCTTACTAATAAACTTCAAGTAAAAGGTGATGGATATTATGAACATTTAACAAGTAGGCAAGTTATGGCTTTAGTAGCAATTCTTCATTTGCCAGAAAATGAGACAAGCATTAATAATATTGCTAGAATATTAGGAACAACAAAACAGAGTATGAAACGAGTGCTAGCTATTATAGAAAATAAAGGTTATATCATTTCTGTACCTAGTCAGCTGGATAAGCGTGCAGTTAATATTAAAATTACAGAAATGGGAAAACAGATTATTAAAAGCTGCGGTGAAAATTCAATAAGATTTCTTGCTGATATTTCCAAAAACCTTTCAATCGAAGAAATGGAAATGTTATGGACATTATTAAAGAAATTATATAGTTTTGATGGTGAAGAACAGAATGGTTTTGAAGAAGAAGTTGACTATAAAATTGGTGAATTTAGAAATGATTCCAAAATAAAAGCATTAAATGAGTTTGAAGGACTAAGAAATAAGGGCAAATAGAGATTAATAATTTTTTGAATAATAAAGGGAGCTTTAAAATTATGAAAAATAAATCTAACAGATTAATTTATTTTGAAGAATATGTACATATAAATGGTATAGATCAATATTTGTTTCATGCTGGTACAAAATACGATAATCCAGTTATGTTGTTTTTACATGGTGGGCCAGGTTTTGCAGAATCAACACTTTCTCATATTTTTCAGGAAAAGTGGGAGGAAATTTTTACAATAGTTCACTGGGACCAGCGTGGTGCTGGAAAAACATTTACTAAAAATCCGGATAAATGCCCTACAATTGATTTAATGCTAAAGGATTTATTTGAAATTGTTCAATACTTAAAAATAAAATATAATAAAGAAAAAATAATTTTATTTGGGCACTCCTGGGGAACTATTTTAGGAAGTATATTTATAAAAAAATATCCAGATGAAGTAGCTTATTATATTGGAGTTGGGCAAGTTATTAGTATGTTTCAAAATGAATGCGTTGGCTATGAAAAAGTTAAAGAATTAGCTTTGCAGTCCAATGATAAAAAGTCTCTAAAAGAGCTTGAAGCTTTAGGTGATTATCCAGGAAATAGTCATGGTATTAATTTTAAGAAAAAATCTGAAAAACTACGTAAAGTTCAATCTAAATATGGTTTAGCTGTTAACAGCAACTTTTCTGCAATTATGGGCCTAATTAGAAGTCCTATTTTTAGATTGTCAGATATTTTTGCGTTGATGAAAATGGATAAAGTAAATAAAGAAATAGTGGAATTTTGGAGTAAATTTGATATAAGATCAGAATCAGCAGAATATAAAGTGCCAATTTATTATATTTTAGGTGAAAATGATTGGCAAACCCCTTATATTATTGCCGAAGAATACTTTAAAAAAATTAATGCCCCACATAAAAAATTATATTTAATACCTGGTGCTGGACATATGACAATGGTAGATAAACCCAATTTATTTTTTTATGCTTTAGCAGATATTAATATTATAGAGAACGTTGTAAATTAAGAATTATTTGTACAGTTTCTGTGAGGGGATTACATTGTGAGGTATAAGTCTACTCAGCTGTTATGGTGATTAATTTATAAAAGAGGGTATGTAAGTGAAAAGTATATATGATATAGAATTGTTTGTGAATCTATATGATTGTTTTGGATATAGAGTTGGTTTTTACACAAATCTATACCCATTCTCCAAATAGCAAACTTATTTTACTTTTGAAATGTCTGCCATAGTTTGGGCATTTGCAGTAATTTCTTCTAATGTGGAAGTTATCTCTTCAGTGGTGGCTGCTTGTCCTTCTGAAATGGATTGAGCCTCATTTATTGTTTTAAAAGTTTGGTTTATATTTTCACTTATTTCTGATAATACCTTAGAAACCTTTTGTGAGGATTCACTACTTAATTTTGCTAACTTCCTCATTTCACTTGCAACAACTGTAAAACCTTTGCCTTGTTTCACCTGACCTTGCTGCTTCTATAGCTGCATTAAGTCCCAACAAGTTGGATTGCGAAGCTATATTTTGTATCATGCTAATAATCTCATTACTTTCTTTTATATTGTTTTCTGTTTGTTTTGCAGTTTTTACTATATCTTCTATGACATTGTTTAATTTTTCTGATCCAGCACTAATTTCTTCAATACTTGCGCTGGTTTCTTCAAGGGAAGAAAATAAGCTGTCTGCTGATTCTTCAATTTTAAATTGTTGGTCTAAACTTTTTCCTATACCAACGGCACCTACAACATTTCCTTCAGAATCTTTAATTGGGTATGTAACTGCTTTAAATGGAACTCCATGCATTTCTTTAGAAAGTATTGTACTGTATATTCTTCCATCTTTCATTGTCGTATGTAATGGATCACCAATTGGAATATTGTCACCTTTATTAATTCTTAAATTTAGAGTATCGCTAGGTCTATAATATAAATATGTTGTTTTGTCTACAACTGTTACCCCTATATCTTCTTGTAACATATCTTTAAGTACAGGCACGACTTGTAAAAATACTTCTAAAATATCCTTTTTTATTGTAATACCCTTCTTCAGATCAAATTCTTTTTTATATTTGTTAAGTTACACTTCATTTTATCATATTTTTTATAAATTAACTTATCATAGAAAACTAAAAATATAGTTTTTTGTCGATAACGGTTTAAAAGTTATTAAGTATATAAAGCACCAATAAGATCACTCGAGTTATATAATGTATAATTTACTTGTAAGTTAATTTGCAAAGGTAAATTTATTATATTGGAAAAGGAGATTGTATTGGAGGTAAAGTAAAAAATTTAGTTTACATTTTTTGTTATTTGTGTTTTAAACATTGTATGAATAGTTTAACTTGGGGCAGCATGTAATAAGAATTTTTACATAAAATATAGGTGCTGCGAGAAAATGGGACTCCATCTGAAAAATATAAATCTTTAACATAACCATCAAAGTTTTCTAAGCAAATTTTTGGAAGAATACCCCATCCTAGTCCGTGTTTAGCCATTTCTAAACAAGTATCAATATTGTCAACCCAAAGTTTTGTATTGTTAATAGATATGTTATTTTCAAAAAGCCAAGTCTGAATTTTTCCTTGTGAAATGGGATCAGTAGTTCTGCCAATGTATGAATAAGAATTAAGAGAGAGATTTGCATTTTCCTTACTGCATACCAGGCACATCGGTTCAGTACCTAATAGTATGGTAACTTCATCCCACTTGTATTCTCCGCGTATGATGACTATAGAAAATTCATCGTTTTTAAGTCTATTATATAAATTTTTGCTATGATCAGTATATATATTGACATCAACATTTGGAAATGCCTCTGTATAACTTTTTAAAATTTTAGGAAGGCGATATCGTGCATAATTTAATGAAACTCCAACAGTTAAATTTCCACCTATAAAGTTATGGTTGGAGGATATATGCTCACGCAATTGCTTTAGAGTATTTACTACAGTTTTAATATAGGGGATGATGCTTTCGCCTAAAGGGGTAAACAATACTCCTTTTTTTGAACGAATAAGTAAATCGGTACCTAAATCTTTTTCTATTTTTTTAATTCTCTTTGTTAAGGCAGGTTGAGTAATAAATAATTTTTCAGAGGTCTTTGTAATATTCTTTAATTTATATAATGTCAAAATTAGTTTGTAATCTTTTTCATCCATAGTTATTAATCCTTTATCCATTACTTTTAGTTATGACTATTTATAAAATAGTATCATTATACATTATACATTATAACATATATACTGAAATTAGAAGATTAAAGAAAAATTCTTAGCTTAAAAGGAGATAAAATGATTAGTACAAATAGATTTAAATCAGATACTTTTACAATTACCAAACTATTTTTTACATGGTTACAAATTGGTTTTACATCATTTGGTGGTGGTGCAACTACCCAATATCTTATTCAAGAACAGTTTATTTATAAGCATAAATGGATAACAGATGAAGAATATGCTAACATTATTGGAATGTGTCAAATAACACCTGGTATGAATATTATTGCATATACGATACTTATAGGAAAAAAGTTGGCTGGTGGGATAGGAATATTTATATCCTTGGTGGGACTTATTTTGCCTAGTGCGGCAGTTACAATTGTATTAACTACGATTTATACTTCCATTAGTAAGTCATTAAAAGTACATTCTGCACTTCATGCAGTATTTGCTGCTATTTTTGGTATAGCTTTAGCTACAAATTGGAGAAATGTACAACCTATTATTATAAAAAATCATAAAAAGGGATCTATGATTTTTGGCGTAACAATTGCAATAATGATTGGTAGTGGAGTTATTTATATATTTTTTAATCCATCTGTAATTTTATTATATGTTTTAGGTGGATTATGTGGTGCTGCTGCTTATTGGTATATTTCTAAAAAAGAGGTGAGGGTTAATAAATGAGCTGGGTTATATTTTTTGGGGCTTTACTTAAATCAGTTTTATTTTCTTCGGGAGGTTACGGCCCCTTACCTAGTTTGCACTCTGATTTTATAAATTATGGATGGGCAGGCCAGAAACAATTTACTGAATCCTTGGCAATTGGACAAATTACTCCTGGACCTAATGGACTTTGGGTTGTCAGTTTGTGTTATTTAATTGCTGGATTACGCGGAGCACTATTAGCATGTATTGCATTACTTCTACCACCATTATTGATTCTAATTGTTCAGCATTATTATACTCGTATTGCAAAGTATCCAGCAACACAAGGATTACTTGATGGAGTAGTAATTGTTATAGCTAGCTTTAGTGTAATAGTTGTATTTAAAATATTTGTAAGTAATGGTATTGATGTAGAGACGATTGCCATTGCATCCATAAGTTTTATTTTGGCAATATCAAGGCGTGTATCTACAAATGTTATACTACTAGTTTCGCTTTTAGTAGGTGTAGTATTTTAATTTTATGGGGTAATATGGTTTGAATAAAATAGAAAATAATGTTATATTATTGAAATGGAGTTTATGGACTATGAATACTTGTGATAAAGGAGTGTTGAGTAAATGAATATTAATATTATACTATTTAATAATTTTGAGACTCTAGATATATTTGGACCAATAGAAATACTAGGACAAATAAAAGACTATCAAATACACTATTATTCAGAAGCTGGAGGTGTTATTACCAATGCACAAAATCTTAAAGTTGTAACCGAGCCTATTAGTTCGGCAGATGAAAGTGGTATATTAGTTATTCCAGGAGGAATGGGTACAAGAGAATTAATTAATAATACATCTTTCTTAAATAAATTAAAGTCAATTGCAGAGAAATCTACATATTGTTTATCTATATGCACTGGTTCAGCAGTATTAGCAGGGTGTGGAGTTTTAAAGAATAGAAAAGCTACATCTAATAAACAAGCCTTAGAATGGGTAAAATCAGTAAGTGACCAAGTAAACTGGGTGGAAAAAGCACGTTGGGTTGCTGACGGAAAGTATTATACATCATCAGGTATTTCAGCTGGAATTGATATGACATTGGGTTTCATTTCGGATAGATTTGGTAAAGATAAAGCTATAAAAATTGCTAATGATATTGAATATATATGGAATGATGATTGTACAAATGATATATTTGCAGGATAAATTTTAAGCTTATAAAGTTGCAAAGTAAGTGATAGTATGTTTTTCGCAAAACATTAATTGAGTTTTTATCCCGTGCAGTGAAATTTGAAATTTAATGTAACTAATTTTAGGAGGAGTGAAAGTTGAAAAAGTTAGTAGTTTATGAATCTATACATCATGGTAACACTCAAAAAATAGGCAAAATGGTAGCAGAGTGCTTAAATGCTGATTTAGCAAAAGCTGATGATGTAAATATAAATATTATAAATGACTATGATTTAATTGGTTTTGGTTCTGGAATATATTATGGGAAGTTTCATAAAAATATTGTTGAACTAATTGATAAGTTGCCAACTTTGTCTGGTAAAAAAGCATTTATTTTTTCAACCAGTGGACAAGGCAAGAATAAATACAATAACCCTATTGGACAAAAATTAAAAGAAAAAGGTTTTGAGGTTGTTGGAAGTTTTGCTTGTAAAGGCTACGACACATTTGGACCATTTAAGATATTTGGAGGAATTGCAAAAGGCAGGCCCAATAATGAAGATTTTCAAAATGCAAAAGAGTTTGTTCAAAACTTATTTGTTAAATAATTCTGCATTATATTTATGATGAATATAAGAATGTAAAAAACTATTGACATTTATTTTTACTAATTGTTAAAATATAAATGTCAATAGTTTTTTACATTTTTGACTTTTGTCCGATGGCTACCAGCCGTAATACCCCCATCGCACACAGCGAAAGCGACTATCACCAAATCAAAGATTTGGGATATCTGCTTTTCTTATAAAGTGGGGGATAACGGCTGCTACGCCCCTGGATAACGATTCCTAAGTTTCAGATGGAGAAAAAAACTCCACATGAAACCAAGAACTCTGTTTATATTAAATTTAAGTGAGGTGCAATTATTGTGAGGAAAATGGATGAAATGGAAATGAGTATTAGTTTGAGAGCCATAAAATGTGCTTGGAGCTATACAATTATATTTTTAACAATTTGGGTTATATATAATTTTATTCATACTAAAGAAATTGGATTAGCTGGGTTTCTTTTGATAACACAAAATCTTGTCATGATATCGGTTGAATATTTTTTGAAATGGAAGTTTAATAGAGATGAAAAATAATATAAAGGCTTTACGCAAACAGCTTGGACTTAGACAGGAAGATGTAGCAAATGCTTTAAATGTAACAAGACAAACTATAAATGCCATTGAAAATAGTAAATATAATCCTACATTAGAATTAGCCATGAGATTAGCTAAATTATTAAATACTACAGTAGATGAATTATTTACACTTTGTGATTAGATTTTAAAAAGTACTGAATGATAGCAAATTTGTTAGTTTTGAGAAACAGAAAAAATTAGCCTATCAGTGATAACGGGCATTATGATATAATAAATCTATATCTTAAATTTAGCTTAAGTGGGAAAATTAAGGATTGGATTGATTAAATGAAGTTTTTATATAAAGTTATATTAGTGCTTGTAATTTTAGTTGCTTTAAGTTGCTTTGTTCAATTTGTAGTATTTAATAAATTTTTTATTTCTAATACTAATTCTTTGTTATTGAGTACTAATGAAAAAGCTTCAGAAAATATTAGTATGCAGCTTATGGAAAATTTTAATAAAGTACAGATTTTTTTGAAAACAGTTGCATCAGATGAGAAAATCAGAAAAAATCAAGAACTTCTTAATAAATTTAATGAAATCATACCTGAAGTAGATGTAGTAACAATTTTTAATTCTAGAGGAGATATTTTATGTATATCTGGTAACGCGCATATACCAAATGTTTCAAATTTGGCATATAGAGATTATTTTCAGCAGGCAACTCGTGGTAAAATATATATCAGTGATGTTTTTACAAGTACCAGTGGAATTAAGATTGTTGTAATATCGGTCCCAATTGTGAAAAATAATAGTATTGATGGGGTAGTTGCTGGAATTGTTAGATTACAAGGAACTTCTTTAGCATCCATGTTTAGTAATAAGAAATTTGGAAGAAGTGGTTATATTTCCATTTTAGACAGCCATGGTTATGTTGTTTATCATCCTGATAAAGGACAAATTGGTAAAAAATCTATAGTTTTTGGTAAATTGCATGGAAAATCAGGTTCAAAGATCATGAAAGATTATTCAGGGAAGGATCAGTTTGTTGGATTTAGTAAAGTTTCAAATTTGAACTGGTATGTAATTGTTATTACTCCTACTGCTGATATAATGACAAGTAGGAACATTGTAGTTTATGAAACATTTATAGGGTCAGTTATAGTGGGTATTTTGATTATTTTACTTGGTATATATACAATAAAGCGATATAGTAAACCATTAGATAAACTAATTTTTTCATTTAATGCTTTGAAAGTTGGAAAATACAAAAAGATTGATCCATATAATTATGGTAAGGAGTTTCAGGAAATGGTTAGAGTTTATAACCATACAATTGAAAGGTTAGAAGAAGAATATAATGATCTTGAAGAAGCTGCTGATATTGATTCTTTGACAGGTGCTTATAATAGACGTGCATTTAATAACCTTTTAAGCATTTTAAAACAAGAAATAAGTAATTGCAGTTTGGAGAGTTTAGGGGTTCTTTTACTGGATATTGATCATTTTAAAGAACTGAATGATACATCAGGGCATTTAGCTGGAGATGACGTACTTAAAAAACTTACTCAAATAATGAAATCTACTACTGGAGATAGGTCCGTATTTCGTTTTGGTGGAGATGAATTTGCTGTTGTAATTCGCAATGTTTCAGATGAAAGATTGTTGTCCATTGCAGAAGCAATTCGATTAAAAGGTGAAGAAACTTTAAATGGTTGTACTGTTAGTATTGGTGCAGCTAAATTCCCCAAAGATACTTATTCTATAGATAAATTGATAGATTTTGCAGACAAAGCTCTTTATACAAGCAAAAAAAGTAGAAATAAAGTAACTATTTTTATGAAATGAACTTAAATTCTAAATTTGCAAAGGAGAAGCTACAATGGAATTATGGGATGTATATGATAGTGAAAGAAATAAAACAAATAGGACAATGGTTCGGGGAACGGATTTTAATGAAGGCGATTATCATATGGTTGTTCACATTTGCATATTCAATTCGAAGGGTGAGATGTTAATTCAACAAAGGCAGCCATTTAAAGAAGGTTGGTCCAATATGTGGGATATTACAGTTGGGGGAAGTGCAATTGAAGGTGAGACAAGTCAAATGGCTGCAGAAAGAGAACTGATGGAGGAATTAGGAATAAAAATTAATCTGCAGGATATAAGACCACATCTTACGATTAATTTTGATAATGGATTTGATAATGTATACTTAATTCAGAAGGATATAGATATTGTTGATTTAACTTTACAGTATAAAGAAGTTCAATGTGCAAAATGGGCGTCAAAAAAAGAGATTTTTTCTATGATAGATAGTGGTGAATTTATTCCATATTATAAAAGTTTAATACAATTATTTTTTGATATTAAAAATCAATATGGATGTCATCAAACAATATAAAAAGTAATTGGAGGGAATGTTATGTTTCAATCAAGATGTGGAGTGTGTTGTAATGAATGTGAGAGAAAAGAAAAAGTAAATTGTACAGGGTGTATTAATATGGAAAAGCCATTTTGGGGTGGAGAATGTGGTGTAAAAAAATGTTGTGAAGGTAAGGGCTTAAATCACTGTGGAGAATGCTCAGAATTTCCATGTAAGATTCTTTCTACTATGGGGGTTGAAGAAGGCTTTGATCCAGAACCCAAAATTCAACAATGTAGAAAGTGGGCTAATGAATAAAATCAAAATAATGTTAGTACATTAAAATATTTAAAAATAGTTTATTTGTGAAAAACAATCATAGTAATTATTATGGTTGTTCTTTTTATGGTAAAAAATGATTGACAAGTTACTTTACAAGATGTATTATTCATGTAAGGTATAGTACGATTGCGGTACTATACTAGAGAAGGACAATATAAATAATAAACAATTTGGATTAAGGGAGAAGGAAGAAATGAGCAAGTCAAATAAAAATCAAATCGAAGAATTTAGTGAACTTTGGCATCAAATTATTAAAAAATCTAATTTTAGAAAGGTAGAAGATCAATTTCAGCGGTTAAATGGATTAACAACTATTGAGATTAGTATAATTAATATTGTTTCAAAAAATCCTGATGTAATTTTGGGTGAAATAGTTCTAGCTTTAGATATACCAAAAAGTACGCTGACAAATGCTATTAATAGACTTGAAAAGCGAAATTATATAAATAGAATTATTAGCAAAAGAGATAGAAGATCTTATGGACTAAAACTTACTGAAGAAGGTTATCTTGCTCAGAAAGAACATTTGAATTTTGAATATACGGTATATGAAAGACTATTGGATGCCCTTGATACTAATGCAGAAAAGCAAGAATTATTTAAATTATTTAGGAAGATTATTAATAATTTAGAAGAGTAAAAGGATTTGATTTATATTTTTAGGATAAATATTAAAATTTGGAGGATGCATTTATTGTGAATATAATTACATTTTATAGAATTTCAGGAGTGTTTATTATTTTAGTTGCATTAGGATTTACTATTAGTCAAACAGGTATAACTAAGTTGTTTAATTATCCTCAAATACTAAGATCCCCTGTTGATGTTATTTTGTCAAAATATTATGAGGGGGGAGCAAAGTTAAAATTTTTTTGGACCTGTTTTGCATTGAGCTCATTAATGCTAATTCCAATGTCTGCAATATTTTATAAAGTTTTAAATAGAAATGATACTCCTTATTTAATAATTGGAGCAGCATTTGGGATAGTATCTGGAGTTTTTTATGTTTTAGGACTTATGAGATGGACATTTTTAGTAGATAATTTATCAAGTAAGTATGTAAATGAAACTGATAATACCAACATGAAAGAAACAATTGGAATAATTTTTCAATCCTTTCATTTGTATTGCGGAAACTCAATTGGTGAAACAATGGGATTCTTATGCATGGGTATATGGATTAGTATATCAGGAATATCAATGCTTGGTTCAAAAATATTGACTCCATTCATAGGTTTAGGATTTATTGTTTGTGGTATAGGAATATTTTTAGGCCCTTTAGAGTGGGTGGGTGTTAAATTTGCCAACAAAGTAAATAAGTTATCTATGAAAATATTAATGCTGCTTCTTGTGTATATGGGAATAAAATTAATTATTTGTTGAACATATCAATATTAAATAAATTTATAGTTATTATTTTATATAAAAAAGGAAGGTAATAAAATGAAGTATGGATTTTTTCCAAGGATGATGTGGCTTGCTTTTCACGGTTCATTTGAGAAACAGTTACATATTATGACAGGTGATGATCCAAAGATAGTGATGAAGAAAGCAAAAGTTGTTTATCAAAGAATTTTAGAAGAGATTCCTGAGTTTGATAAAAATGATAAATTCATTGCAAATATTTTAAATGCAGCTATGTTAGCCGCTGTATATCTGAGTCTTAAAGAAAAACCAAAGCTTGATAATATTACAACGTATTATCATAAGGCGATGAATGAAAGTGTGGTAATGAAACATTTCATGAAAAATCAAAATAAATATTCCGAGGAAGCACAAATAAAATTAGCACAACAGGCAAAAGTAAGTCAAAGTAAAACTAATCCTTATACGTGGAAATTTCGTTATGAAGCTGGATCTGATATAAATAGTTTTTATATGTATTTTGATACTTGTGGAATATGTTATCTGTTTCAAAAGCTTGGAATATCAGAAATAACACCTGCAATGTGTTCCTATGATTATGATATGGCCGAGCTAGGAGGTTCAGTGCTTATGCGGCAGTATACTTTAGCAAAAGATGGAACCTGCTGTGATTTTCATTATCAGAAAAAGTAATAGCAAATAATCTATTAAATAATAAAATTGTAGAGGTGTTCAAATGTTGAGGTTAAGACCTTATAAAAAATGTGATGCAAAATATATTGTAAATTAGATAAAAGACGAAGTCTCTTTTCGAAAATGGTGCATTGTTCTCCAAATAGGGTTATAGTTATTTAGAGAACGATGTACTAAATCTAAAATATCTATTAAGATAATAAATAGGAATGTTCTAATGCATGTATCTGATCTACAAGCATTTCGTTATAAGGAGTATCAATACAGTAAGTTTGTCCAAGATTGGCAACTACACCATTAATTTTATCAATTTCTGTACGGCGTTTATGCTGACGGTCTTGATACATGCTGGCATAACCAGCGGCATCGCTTATGCATACATGCTGCACAGTTTCAAGAGCTTCTGCTTGGTTAAAGCATGTACCATCAGCTTTAGCTACAAGGACACATTCGTGAACTATTTTTGTACAGATTTCCCAGAGATAAGGATTGGAATGAATTTTACCTAGATTACACTCCATTATTGCGGATAGGGCATTTACACCACAGTTTACAAATAATTTTCCCCATAGTACTTTTTGAATATTATCGATGATGTTGACGTCTAGATTGCACTGGCACATGGCTTGTGCTATAATTTTCACTGCTTTTTGTGATTCATCGCAGGGAAAGTCAGGACCAATATTGGTAGGGCCACATCCTGAGTGAAAAAATTTACCTAAACCAAGACTAACACTGTTATGACTGCTGGTACCAACGATAATATGTTCTTTTTTAACAAAGTTTCCAATGTCGTGATTGTTACCAGCACCATTTTGTAATGTCATGACAATGGTTTTTGGTCCGATTATAGCTTGATTTTCTTTGACTGCATCAAAAGTGTTAATACTTTTTACAAATACAATTAATAAATCCTGGATTCCGATATCAGTTCCACTTATTGAGGCCTTAATGGTATAATTTGATTCAGTATTGTCTTTTTCAACTTTGGTTAGACCATTTGTATTGATGGCGTCTACTTGGGGCTTATAACTATCCAGCAGTGTTACTTCATGGATACTAGAAAGATAGGTAGCATATAGACTCCCCATAGCACCAGCTCCTAAGATTGCAATTTTCATAGTCTTACCTCCTGTAACATAAAAATGTAATTTGAATTTCAAATTACACTTTAGCATATCAAAATAGTAAAATAAAATGCAGATTATTCAATGGAACTATGATGAAATTTCATGTAATACATTAACTTATGATGAAAAGAGGGATGTGTTTGTGGATATAAATAAATATGCACTTTTTGTAAAAGCAGCTGAAATTGGAAATTTGACAAGAGCTGCTACGCAATTAAGCTATACCCAGACTGCGGCCAGCCATATGATTTCTTCTTTAGAAGATGAGCTAGGAGTTAAACTTCTGTATCGTGGAAGAAATGGAGTTTCTGTAACAGAAGAAGGGGAACAGATTTTAAGCTTGGCAAAGGAAATTGTGATAAATGATGAGAGGATACATCAAATTATTAGCCAGGAAGGAGTATACAGAGGAAATGTGCGAATTGGAGTTATTACTAGTGTGGCGGTGCAGTGGATGCCTAAAATAATTAGAAAATTTCGCAAAGAATATCCGCTGGTAGAGCTTCAGATAAATGATGCCATTAATTATGAATGGATTAAAGATTGGTTTTCCAAGGATGAAATTGATTGTGCTTTTACTGCAGAAAATGGAATGACTAATTGTAATGATATTCCACTAATATCTGATCCTTATTATGTAATCATGTCTAAGCACCATCCCCTTTGTAGATATGAAAAAATTACAAAGGAACTACTGGCAGGGGAAACTTTTGTTATTCCAAGTGAAGGAACTAATTATTCTATCGGAAGAATTTTGCGGCAAGCAAAGGGCAGGTTACTAGAACATACTAGATTTTTAAGCGATCAATCAACTATTGCGTTGGTTCGAAGTGAATGTGGTATCAGTATTTTACCGGAACTGGTATTAAATTCTTATTCATGTGAGGGACTAGTTAGGAGAAAATTGGAGCCTAAGGTTAGTAGAACCATTTGCCTTTGTCTCCCGAATAGAAAATATATAAGTCCTAGTACAAAGGCTTTTGTGGCATTTGTACAAAAGTGGGCACAGAAGAGATAGTTTAGACTTAAAAGATTTCAAAGAAAAATTAATATATAGCGTGATTTCAACAAGTGTGAAATGAAAGCTTAAAAGTTTAAAAGAAGTACTCCTTTATGAATAAATGGCATAATTTATATCTGAATATTATGATTTATTTAAAAAAAGTAGGAAAAAATTAAAAAAGTGTTGACAAAGGCATGCGTACAGTTTAAAATTAAATTCATCAAAGAAAAGTGATGATGGAGATAAGTAAAAAAAATATTTCACCAACAGTGAACTGGAGATAGTGTGAATCCAGTGGCAGAGTTTTTTTGAATAACACTCCGGAATTGCAAACTGAAATATTTGCAAACTGTACCTTAAACTAAATGTTTGAGATAGGTTCAAATTAAAGTAGGAGCGTCGTATTCCATGCGTTATTTGGATACCAGTAGTAGCTGGAAAGAGACCATTATTATATGGTAAATTAGGTGGCACCGCGGATAAGCATCAATTCGTCCTATTGTTTTATTTAGGATAAATTGATGCTGTTTTTATAACCAAGGAGGAATATTAATATGTGTACAATTATGTGCTATACAGGAACGGATATGAAACATGAAAAATTTGCAGAGGCATTGCAGAGAACTGAGTCCAGAGGACCGGATATGACGGAAATTCTTACTTTGCCATCTGGTATTTTGGGTTTTCAAAGACTTTCTATTATGGATTTAAGTTTTAGTGGAATGCAGCCATTCACAAGGAAAACAGATGCAGCTATCTGTAATGGTGAAATTTATGGCTTTCGTAAAATTAAAGAAGAACTAATAAAAAAAGGACATAAGTTTATTTCTGACAGTGATTGTGAAATATTACTTCCTATGTACTATGAATATGGGCTGGATATGTTTTCAAAATTAGATGCAGAATTTGCAACTATTATATATGATGGAAAAAAGGACAGATATATTGCAGCACGAGATCCAATTGGAATTCGTCCTTTATTTTATGGCTATTCTTCATCAGGTAAGATCATGTTTGCAAGTGAAGCTAAAAACTTGGTTGGTCTTACATATAAAATTATGTCATTTCCACCAGGACATTACTATGCTGATGGTAAATTTACGTGCTATTGTGATATAGCAGCAACAGAAAGTGATTACTGCAAGGATGACTTAGAAACTATTTGCAGCAATATTCATGATAAATTGGTAGCTGGTGTAGAAAAACGTATGGATGCTGATGCTCCTGTAGGATTCTTGTTAAGTGGTGGTTTAGATAGTTCACTCGTATGTGCAATTGCTCAAAAAATGAATCCTGAAAAACCAATTAAAACATTTGCTATAGGTATGACTGAAGATGCAATTGATTTAAAATATGCAAAGGAAGTTGCAGATTACATTCATAGTGATCATACTGTTGTTTATATGACAAAAGAAGAAGTAATTGAATCACTTGACGAGGTTATTAAAATTCTTGGAACATACGATATTACTACAATAAGAGCAAGTATGGGAATGTATTTGATTTGCAAGAAAATACATGAGATTTCTGATGTAAGAGTGCTTCTCACTGGTGAAATTTCTGATGAATTATTTGGCTATAAATATACTGATTTTGCTCCAAATGCAGAAGAATTTCAAAAGGAATCACAAAAGAGAATTCGTGAACTTTATATGTACGATGTACTTCGTGCAGACCGCTGTATTAGTTCAAATTCTTTAGAAGCAAGAGTACCATTTGGCGATTTAGATTTTGTAAAATATGTTATGTCCATTGATCCGGAAAAGAAATTAAACAAATATAACATGGGTAAGTACCTTTTGAGACATTCATTTGAGGGTGATTACTTGCCACATGATATTTTATATCGTGAAAAAGCAGCATTTAGTGATGCTGTAGGGCATTCTATGGTAGATTATTTAAAGGAATATGCAGAAACATATTATTCTGATGAAGAATTTGAAAAGCTGTGTAAAAAATATGAATACTATGTTAAACCATTTACAAAGGAATCATTGCTGTACAGAGAAATTTTTGAAAAATATTATCCAGGACAAGCAGATATGATAGTAGACTTTTGGATGCCAAACAAAGAATGGGAAGGTTGTAACGTAAACGACCCTAGTGCTAGGGCATTGTCAAATTATGGTGCTAGCGGTAAATAATTAAGAAAACCTAAGTTGATTTATTTTATTAAATAGGACAAGGATATTTTTGAAGCAAACGTAAGTAGTTCGTCACTTACGTTTGTTTTATTGAATTTAAACATATTAGTAAAGTAAATACTCCTATAATAAGTTACTTATTATTTTATAGTTTTAGAATTAGTATTTTGAATATCGAACATAAATTTAATTAAATAATCTAAGAATTTGGTTACATATTTATTGTTTATTGAATGATGATTTTGTATAGCATAAATATTACGTCTGCATTTTGGTTCATTGATAGGAATCATTACTGCATTTTTTGCAGTTAATTTTCCAAAAGAATATTCAGGCCAAAAAGCTATACCAAAATTAGAGTCTATTAGATTCTTAATACATTCCTGATTATCACTTTCGAAGATAATTTTAGGCTTAAATCCTTCAAGCTTACAATAATTATCGCATATAATTCGAAGGGGCCTTGCTCCAGAAAAACTGATAAAACCATCCTGCTTTATTTGCTTTAAAGAAACAGATTTCATGGAAGCATATTTGCTGATATTAGGAACAGCTAAGAATATTTTTTCTTTAAGCAGTAAAATGCTGTCTTTGGGGATTTTGTCAGAGGCATTACATGAAATGCATAGATCAAAATCTGTTTTCTGTGGATCCTGTAATAGACGAAAAATTACTTCTGGATATAGCTTTTTGAAAGAAATGATAGATTGTGTAATTAGAGCTGATGCAGCTAAAATATTTAGATGTATAGTACATGCAGCATACTTATTAGTTTGTTTTAACCGTTCGGGAAGTGAGTCTAATGTATTTATAATAGGTAGTAATTCAGATTGCAGCAATTTGCCGCAATCATTTAGATGGATTCTCCTATTTTTTCGCTCAAAAAGTGACACACCAAGACCTTCTTCTAAGTGTTTAATAGATTGGGACAGTGCTGGCTGCGCAATATGCAAATAGCGAGCAGCTTTAGTCATGTGTTCATATTTAGCAGTAACAAGAAAATATTTTAATTGAAGAATATCCATAATGGCCTCCATAATATGATAAGAAAATACTTATTAATCTAATAAATATTATATATTTTAATTTATTAAGAAGCAACGTTATAATAAAAATGTTGGAAAATGTAAGTTTATTATACGAGGAGGCTCTTGTATGAAGATAAAAAGCACTTTGGAAAAAGCTACTAAACAAGTTATTGTGAATAAAATTGTTGATTATCTTGACAAAAATCCACAAGAAAATGTAAATAAGATATTTACAGCTATAAAAATGTTAACAAAAGATAAATCCGCATTATCTCAGATCGAGTTTGTTGAAAATTACTATAATAGAGATAAGTACAAGCATGAATATATCCAGGATATTTTAAAAAATACGGATACTAAGTGTTTAAAAAAGTTTTTTACTAATTTTTTTGCAAATGCAAATTGGTATGCTGGTCCTGAAAGACAAAAATATATGGATGAAGAGGATACTAAAATACCTTTTGTTATGCTTTTAAGTCCATCTATGAGATGTCCACTTCACTGTAAAGGGTGTTATGCTTCTAGTTTTAGTAAAAAGGATGATATTGCGCCAGAGGAAGTTGATAGAATTATAGGGGAGGCAAGAGATCTTGGAATTTACTATATCATTATTTTAGGTGGTGAGCCTTTTTTCAATGATTATCTTCTAGATATATATGAAAAGTATGATGATGTAATGTTTACACCGTTTACCAGTGGACTTTTAATTAATGAAAAAATTGCGGAAAGACTTAAGAAATGTGGTAATGTAATACCTATGCTTTCAGTTGAGGGATTTGAAAATGATACTGATGCTCGTAGAGGAAAGGGAACATACCAGAAAGTTTTAAGAGCTATGGACATGCTCCATGAAAGGGGAATATTGTTTGGAGTATCTTCAGCGGTTACGAGAACTAATATAAATACAGTACTTAGTGATGAATTTACCGATATGTTAATTGAAAAGGGTTCAAAAATGAGCTGGTACTTTTTGTTCATGCCAGTTAATGGTGAGAATGAAGATTTTAATATGATGCTTACGGCAGAACAGAGAGACTATCTTGGAAAAAGATGCAGGGAAATAAGAGCTAACAAGCCATATTTTACTATAGATTTTTTTAATGATGCTCCATATGTAGGTGGATGTATAGCAGGAAAATATTATTTCCATGTTAATTCAAAAGAAGATGTTGAGCCGTGTATATTCTCTCACTTTTCAACAGTTAACTTAAAGGGAAGGCATTTAATTGATGCTTTCAGGAATCCTTTTTTCAAAAAATTAAGATCAATACAACCTTATAATAGGAATATGTTAAGACCGTGTATGATGATAGATAATACGAATATTATAATTGATGTATGCAAAGAAGTTGGAGCAAAACCTGATGACTCCGGGGCAAAAAAAATACTTCATGACAATGAATTTCATAAAAGAATAACAAAATCATCAGAAGAGTTTGCGCCATATGCGGAAAAGACATGGGAAGATTTTTTTAAACAAAAAGGCAATGATAATTTTGCAAGAGGATAGATAAATAAAATGTTCATTTTATGAGAAAATAGGAGACATAATACTATGTAGTAAAAATTCATACTACATAGTATAAATTTTTACTATATTTCAAATTAAACATGATAGAAACAAAAACTTAACTATAAATTACTAGCTTTTTTTCCATGAATAATCCAAATAATTAATCCTATAAAAAAGCCACAGAATGCTGGTAATAACCATCCAAACCCATAATCAAAACCAGGTAAATACAAATGAGCAAAGTTAACAAGCTGTGATATTATATCACTTTTTACAAATGGATCAGGCAGCGCCTTACAAAAATCAAAAAATGCTGCAATACCTGTTAGCACAGTTGTCCATCTATAAATATCATTTTGTTTATGTATAAATGGAGTTAATAGCGATAATACAATTAAAGTAATTGCCAATGGATATAAAAACATAAGTACTGGTAAGGATAACTTAATTATGCTGTTTAATCCAAAGTTGGCAATTGCAAAGGAACAAACTGTAAATAAAATTGCATATTTTTTATAAGGAATGGATTTTGGAAACATTTCACTAAACATTTCAGAACAAGAGGTAATTAGTCCAATAGCTGTCTTTACACATGCAATTGCTACGATAGCTGCTAATAACACTTTGCCAACAAAACCAAAATAATGATTACTTACCATAGATAAAATACTTCCACCATTATCAGCACGTTTTATACTGCCTAAGCTTGTAGCTCCCATATAAGCTAATGATGAATAGATAACAGCCATACCAACAACACTAACTAAACCCGATTTACATGTTTCAACAGCAATTAAATTTGGATTTTTAATACCTAACTTTCGTATATTAGAAATAATGATAATTGCAAAAGCTAAAGATGCTAAGGCATCCATAGTATTATATCCATCTAATAAACCAGTAAATAATGGCTGAGCAATATACTTACCTTGGGCCGCATATTGGTTAACTTGTCCCATCGGTTTTATAAAGGTAGCAATTAATAGGATAGATAGAAGTACTAAAAAAATAGGAGTAAGATATTTACCTATCCAATCTAAAATTTGTCCTGGTCTTAATGAAAAATAAATGGTAAAGACAAAAAATATTAATGAGAAAATAAATAATCCAAGTTTCAAATCTCCACTAGAAATAAAAGGATGAATTCCTACCTCAAAGGCAACTGTGGCAGTACGGGGAATTGCAAACAGTGGGCCAATTGTTAAATATAATAAACAGGTAGTGCGAGCTGCGAAGCAGCATGCGAGTGCGTGATGTTTCCTCTTGCCAACGGAAGTGATTCGGTTGGCATTAGTAAGTTATTAACATATAGTAGGAAAATCCTATCAGGTAATGCCTAACCAGTAGCCTGTACCGAGTCCTTGGAGTCGAATCGGTAACGTTAGATTTAAGCGTAGGACAGGGAGAAAACGAGCCAAAACGAAAGTGAAGCTATTGAGCCGCGAAATTATTATCTAAATGAAGAGGTCGATACAATTATTTGTGTAGCAGACAACATTATACAAATCAATATGGTAAGATTTATATAACTCTTCCGGGGTCTGAGTGCTTGGCGAGTTTGATGATAAGTATGTTATTAGAACAGCTGAGATCCTATAATGTCTGAGAAATTAGTATGCAAAATCAAGTAAGGGAACGAGCAAGATGAGCAAAAGCATTATAGGAAGTCCGACTAACTCATAGTACTGTAGAAATCTGTGAAAGCAGGCGGAGGGAAGGGGTTAGCACAACATAGCTTCAAGTGAGCTTCAAATTATGCAGACAGGAGAGCTGAAGAACATGATTAATGAGCTACTTGGAATACAATATAATATAGAAAAAGCTAGATTAGATGGAAAGGTTCAAAACCTTGCATATTATATCAATGAAAGTGCTATTATAGCTAGCCATAAAGAAATGGATAGAAAGAAAGCAAAAGGCATTGATGGAGTATCAAAAGATGATTATTCTGTAAATCTAAAAGCTAATGTGGAACGTTTGTTAAAGCAAATGAGAAATGGGAGCTATCAGCCAGAACCTATAAGAAGAACATATATTCCAAAAGACGGAAGCAAGAAGATGAGACCTCTAGGAATATCTTGCTATGAAGATAAGCTAGTAGAAAACGTAATAGCAAAGATATTAATAGAAGTATATGAACCTAAATTCTTTAATGAATCCTATGGATTTAGACCAAATAGAAGCTGCCATCAAGCAATTAGAGAAATCATAGAGGATGTTCAATATCATAAGGTGAGTTACATTGTTGAAGCTGATATAAAAGGATTCTTTAATAATGTTGATCATGAATGGTTAATAAAGTTCCTGGAACATGATATTGCAGATAAGAAATTTATAGAGATAATTAAGAAATTCTTAAAAGCTGGAATAATGGAAAATGGTAAATACCTAGACAGTGAACGAGGAACACCGCAAGGTAATGGAGCATCTCCAGTTCTTGCAAATATATATTTACATTATGTACTGGACTATTGGTTTGCTGTCAAAATCAAAAGGAAATGCAAAGGCGAAGCCTATTTGATAAGATATTGTGATGATTTTGTATGTTGCTTTCAAAATAAATGGGAGGCAGATGGGTTTTATCAAAAGCTAATAGAAAGATTCGATAAATTTGGATTAGAATTTGCTTTAGAGAAAACTAAGATACTAGAGTTTGGTAGATTTGCAAAGAAAAATAGAGCAAATCGAGGATTAAGAAAGCCAGAAACCTTTGACTTTCTTGGATTTACATTCTATTGTAGTGAAGATGGTAAGAAAGGATTCTTTCGATGTAAGGTTAAGACTAGTAAGAAGAAATTCAGAAGTAAAGTTAAGACTATGAAAGAATGGATTAAGAAGAATAGGATAATGCCAGTAGGTGAATTGATTAAGAAAATTAATCAGAAACTAAGAGGACACTATCAGTATTATGGGGTCACTGATAATACAAGAAGTGTGAAGTGCTATCAAAATGTTGTAAAATGGTTGCTCTTTAAATGGTTAAATAGAAGAAGCCAAAGGAAGAGCTATACAATAGAAACATTTTACAATGGTTTATTGAGAACTTTTCCGTTATTAGAACCGAAAATAAGCGTAAGTTTATTCTATAGATGATTAATATGATGTGAAAAGCCGTATGCCTTAATAGGGCACGTACGGTTTTGCAGAGGAACATGGGCGGTGACGCCTATGTTTACTTAAGAATATTTTTGAATAATGTGAACTAATTGGATCTGCCATATCAAGTAAACTTTCACTTTTTGAAAGTGCTGATGCAACAATTCCTAAAATAGGCAATCCCACACCTGTAATTAGAAATCCAATAGTTGCTGTTAAAGTATGATTTCCGGCTTCTTGTCCCATTTGCACCGGAAAAATTAAGTTACCTGCACCAAAAAATAGTCCAAATAGTAATGAACCTATTAATAAATTTTGATTAAAACGAAGTTTTTCTTTCATAAATAGTCCTCCTCGAATGTTTAAATAATACCTTATTCAATTAGAAACAATACATACATATGCAATTGAGTTCTCAATATATGTAAGCAGCATAATGCACACGAGAATGATAGCATAATTAGAATATAAATGCAATATATTACATTTCAACTAGTAATAGAGTATGCTAAAATGAATAACTTAAAATATATAGTATAAAAAGAAAAAGTTTTGGCTACCTTCAGGTGCTTAGATTAAAGAAAGCATAAGAATAGCAGCTATCAATTGGCGATAGCTGCTTATTTTTCATAAGGTGTATATTATTTTACTGTGTTAGTTACCTGAACTCTGAGTTGTTTGTCCAGATGAAGTTCCTGAATTTGAACCTCCAGTTGTTTGTCCAGATGAAGCCTTTGGATCCGAATTTCCAGTTGTTTGTCCAGATGAGGCTTTTGGATCTGAACCTCCAGTTGTTTGTCCAGACGATGTTTTTGAGCTTGGATTTTGGGTTGTTTGTCCAGATGAAGCTTTTGAGCCTGGATTTTCGGTTGTTTGTCCAGATGAAGCTTTTGAGCCTGGATTTTCGGTTGTTTGTCCAGATGAAGCCTTTGAGCCTGGATTTTCAGTTGTTTGTCCATGTGAAGCTTTTGAACCTGAATTTCTAGTTGTTTGTCCAGATGAAACTTTTGAATTTGAATTTTTAGTTGTTTGTCCAGATGAATTTGTGGCATCAGTGGATTGACTTGGAACAACAGTTTTTACATCGGGAGTTTGTGTTTTAGCAGATGCCCCTTTCAAATAAGATTTTCCTAAAACTCCAGCAAATACAAGCAAAATAATTGATACAGCAATTATTAGAGCCTTTTTATTAGTACTAGGACTCTTACTGCCATGGTGTATTTTTCTATTTCCTATTTCTTCAGTGGCTAAGGGCTTCCTCATAACTTTTGTAAAGTCATCTTTTTCATCAGGAACTATTGCTTCAGGTTTTTTAACTGTATTTGAGATTGTTTCACTTATACTTTTGGGTATATTAAACAATAAAGCTAAAATTCCATTTTGTCTTAAAGAATCTATCTGCTTAAAATTTTCAGGTGATCTGAGTACAATGGCAGGCTTATTGCGCATTGCATATTGATTCTCTCCATATACTGTAACTGAAAATTTATCATTCTTACTTAAAAAAGGAATGTAGACATCTAAAGTATTATCTTTTAGTGAAGAATCAAATTTTAATCCTCTTGTTATTTTTGCATCTGTAATATTTAAGTTAGTTTGTTGACTTTGTATATTTAGGGTTAACTTATTAATTGTTTTACTAGATATATTACTAATGGTAATAATGTATGCACGAATTCTTTTATTGTTTTTTGTAGGCATAGCACTTCTTATGTTACATAATAGTCTAGGTGCCAAATTTTTGTAATAATCTAACAGTAACCCAGATATAAAAGATATCACTATAGTTACAATTGCAGTTTTAATAATATTTATCATATTAATCTTCGCTTCCTTATCCTTTCCAAATTACGTAATTAAATTATAAGGTAGATATATATATGTGTCAAATTTAAAAATTGATTATAATTAGGCTCAAAATTCAGATAAAAAGTGGTTGTTTTTGATGGAAGCTGAGTTGATAAGCAAAATTTTTTGTATCAGAAATTTAAGCAAAATATGTTAAAAAATTATGAATTTCATGTGATATAACACAATATATACTAAAAAAAGCATTTACCACATAGAATAAATTTATAGATATGAAAAAATATATATGTTATATGTTAAATTACGAATGAAATATAAAGTAAAATTAATCATATATTATGATTAAAAAATACTACAGTTATTTTGGAGGTTATATTATGACTTTAGAGGAGCAGAAACAATTGATTTTACTAGGTAAAATGTATAATGATTTAACCCAGGAACTAATTCAAGCAAGAGAAAATACGGTATTTCTTACAAATGAATATAATAATAGTTTTGGTAAGTCGCAGAATGAAAGGGAAGAAATATTAAAGAAACTATTGAAAAGTATAGGAAAAGGGGTTCATTTTGAACCAACTTTTCGATGTGAATTTGGTTTCAATATTACAATAGGAGATAATTTTTATGCTAATTTCGATTGTATAATGTTAGATGGTGGGGGGATAGACATAGGAAATAATGTTTTATTTGGGCCGCGGGTTGGAATCTATACCTCTAATCATGCAGCAGATGCAAAAGAACGAATAGCAGGAGCCTGTTATGCAAAACCTGTAAAGATAGGTAATAACGTATGGATTGGAGCAGGTGTTCATATAAATCAAGGTGTAGTTATTGGAGATAATACAATTATTGGATCAGGTAGTGTTATTACAAAAGATATTCCAGCAAATGTAATTGCAGCTGGTGTACCATGTAAAGTAATTCGAGAAATTACAGAAGAAGATAGAACCGGATTTGAAGTATAGTATATAAAGTGGAAAATACAATTTGAAGTTAATGTAAGGGGGTAAGTATAGCATTAGTTTGTTGTTATTTTCCAGCATTATTTTAATTATGGGTTCATATATTTTTTACCCCAAAGGCATAGTTCAGTTAAGATGTTTTCTAAAGATTTTCCTCTATTTGTAGGTATATATTCTACCTTAGGTGGGATTGTTGCATAAGCAATTCTTTTAATAAGACCATCCATCTCCAAGTTTTTTAATTCTTGAGATAGTATCTTATGACTTATATTAGGAATAGATTTTTTAAGCTCCCCATATCTTATAGGATCAGTTTTCAATATATGCCACAATATTATTGCTCTCCACTTACTTCCAATTACAGTCATGGCAAATCCTATAGAACATTTAAAATCCTTTTGTCTTTTCCTCTGATTTGGGAAATTTTCAATTATGTCTCTATTCATACCCTATCCTTCTTTCCAAATAGTAAGTATCTGATTAAAAAGTGCGTACTTGTATGTGTACTCCAACAAAACTATTATAGTATACATAGATGTTAATTGCTATGGATTAATCAATAAATCTTACTTAGTGGGAGTTTGGTTTCTCCCACTAAGTTTAGATGAATTATCCAGGGGTGTAGCTACTGTTATCTCCCACTTTGATAGAAAAGCAGATATCTCAAATCTTTGATTTGGTGATAGTCGCTTTCACAGAGTGCGTGGGAGTGTTACAGTAGGTAGCCATCGGATAAAATAGTGTTTAATTTGTAAATGTATAGTATACCTGGGGGAGGAAAGTCATGACAAGAAAGTACAATTTGTATCAAATTGATTCATTTACCAAAGAGAAGTTTACAGGAAATCCAGCAGGAGTAATAACAAATGCAGATGGATTAACTGATTATGAGATGCAAAAAATTGCTAGAGAACTTAATAACTCTGAGACAGCGTTTATTTTTTCTTCAAATAGCAGAGAGTATGATGCTCATATACGTTTTTTTACTCCAACAAATGAGGTCCCAATTTGCGGACATGCTACTATTGCTGCTCATTATGCCCGTGCTGTAGAAAATGGACTTGATACGTCAAGAGTTTATCATAAGACGGGTGCTGGAATTTTACCTGTTGATATAGTAAAGAAAAATGAGGATTATAAAATTATTATGACACAGGGCAAAATTGAGTTTGGTACTATTATAGAGGGTATAAATAAAGAGAAGCTCTTAGCGGCACTTAATATAAAAAATGGTGATCTACTGGAAAACTATAAAATTCAAATTGCATCTACAGGTCATTCTAAGGTTATGATTGGTATAAAGAGTATTGAAACTTTAAATGAACTGCAGCCGAATTATGCTGCACTTTCTAAGTTAAGCAAGGATATTAAGTGTAATGGATATTATGTTTTTACAGTTGGTACACAGGACAGTGATATTTTAATACACGGCAGAATGTTTGCACCTGCAATAGGGATTAATGAGGATCCTGTTACTGGCAATGCAAATGGACCTTTGGGTGCATATCTTGTTCATCATAACCTTATTCACCAAAATAATTCTTTATTTAAATTTAAGGCTGTGCAGGGTGAAGCTATAAGAAGGCCAGGAATTATTGAGGTTGAGGTAAAGATAGAAGATAAAGAACCAGTAGAAGTTAAAATTTCTGGAGACGCTGTAATAACATTTAAAACTGAATTATTATTAAATGATTAGGAAAAAGAGAGATGAGTATAGATTTACATTTTACGTAAATCTATACTCATCTCTAAACCTTTACATTTAAGAAATAGAATTAATACTGTAATCTTATTTTGTCATGTATTTCCTTCCTCTTACATATCTTCTTATGGATTCTCCTGCTTCAGCAAGTTGAAAAGCGTCAACTAATATTCCCTCTTTATTTTTAACCTTGAGTTTTTCAGCATTAAAAAAATAAAAAGAATCCTTAACTAATTCATCTTTTACGGAATCCAAAGAACAATATAATATTTTTGTACACTCCTTATTAAGTTGGACAGTATACCTATTATAACCATCCCAATCACAAAAATAAGGTATAAAATATTTAAAATCAAAACTATCCAAGAATTTTTTGCAATCTTCTCTGTTATTAAAATAATTTAAACTATTAATTTTTAGTCATCTCCTTCTTACATAAGTTTAGGATTCCCTAACTCATTGATTATATTATACTTGCTACTTGTCTTGTTGCCAATATTTATTTTTTAATATTATAAGTAATAGAAAAATTTAAAATGTTAAGATATGACTAGAATTAAGAAAAAATATGGGGACATAATAAAAATACAACTAATCTATTTTAGGCATTTGAAAGAAAATAACAAGTCAAAGATGCCAAGAACTTTGTTTATCAGACAAGGAAAGGAGGCAGGTTCTGTAGATAGTGAATCCTATCTAAGGGCTCTACCGACGCAGTATGATAAAAAATAGGCTAGCATACTGACTAGTTATTTCTTTGAAAATGCCTTATGGGAGGATAATAGAATGAAAAAAATTGATGAAGCAATTGGTAGAATTAGGACGCTTGAATGCCCAACGGGAGATTTAGAAAATAGAGTTACAGAAATACTAGAAGACTATGGGGTTGCAGATAGAAGCAAAATAAATGTTAATAGAGATGAATATTTTGATAAGGATGAAGCACAGGCATATCGAGTTCAAATACTGAATCAGGAGCATCCTATTATGGTACTAGCTAAATCAGGATATGATGACTATGTTGCAAAGGTTACAGATGTTTATTAAAGTAGAAAATCTAAAGTAGTATACCAAGTCTAAAATAAGGTAACATTAAACTCTATACAGGCTACAGCATTCCTTCCTAAGATCATAGATGAAGGATGCGTAGGCTGTAGTAGTAAAAAATGATATAGCTCTTTATGTATAGTTAGTGGTTACAGCACAAACTTTTCTAAAACATTAGCTACTCCATTTTCTTCATTTGTTAAAGTGACATAACTAGCAGTATGCTTTATTTCATCTGAAGCATTTCCCATGGCTACAGGAAGACCTGCGCATTTAAGCATGTCCAAATCGTTTGGAGAGTCTCCAATACAAATAACTTCTTTAGTAGGTATGTCCAAGTATTGGCACAGTTTTTTTACACCAGTACCTTTATTAGTATTTTTACTCAATACTTCAAAGGTATAAGTACATGTTTTAAGCACTGAAAAATTTTCATAAAAATGTTGTGGTAGACTATCGCCTAGCAGCAAATTTTTATCATAGATACTTCTAAATTTGAAATCACTGTAAGGGGACATGTCAAATCCAAAGTGATGTACATAGTGCTCTAAAACATCTGAGTTTTCATTTATTAGGTTTACCTTTAGTATGTTGTTACGTTTTACTAAGTTTTTGAATTCAGTTATCTCATATTTTGTATTGTTTGCAACAGATTCTAATTTCCCATATAAGTTGTTCTTATAAACTGAGTACGTACCATCGTTATAAAAACATAAGTCTAGATTTAAGTCTTCTGCCATGTTATATAAATATTCTAGATCCTTGCTGTTAAAAGGCGACTGAAAAATAATTTTATCCTCAGTATTGTTTTGTACATTAGCGCCAGTACAAGTTACGCTGTATTGATCATTTGCTATTAAATTCAGATCAGAGAGATGATGTTTAATTCCATCTATTGGTCTTCCAGTACAAAGAACAATTTTAACACCTTTTTCTGTAGCTGCTTCAATAGCTCGTTTATTTTCATTGGATATTGACTTGTCGTCTTTAAGTAAAGTTCCATCCATATCTATAAAAACAATTTTATACATTAAAATATTACCTCCTCTAGTATTCTATGAACTAATAATACATTTGTAATTTTAGATTTTACTTTATATAAACAGAGTTTTTGACATCAGATGAAGTACTATTAGATTATACAATAGGCATAAATACAAAACAATAATGAGAAATAGTTTTAACATGTAGGTGGTAATTCAAGGAATACTTAAAAAAGTATGCCAAAGACATACTTTTTTAAGTAGTATTATTTTTTTAATGCATCTGGGTTAGCATAAACTTCATCAGGTTCGGAACCTGACCTTATTCCTTTATCAAGCTGCTGAATTTTAGACATGTCATCTTTACTTATTTCAAAGTCAAATATGTCTGCATTTTCTTTTATTCTTGATGGAGTAGTTGATTTTGGAATAGTCACAACTCCCATTTGTAAATCCCATCTAAGCACGATTTGAGATACTGTTTTTTTATATTTTTTTGCAAGCTCTTTTAGAAGTGGAATTTCAAATACTTTACCCCTCATTAAGGGAGACCATGCTTCTAATTGTATATTATTTTTTTGGCAGAACTCTCTTAGATCGTTTTGAACTAGCAGAGGGTGAAATTCTACTTGATTCACCATTGGCATAATTTCAGCATTTGCCATTAAGTCTTTCAAATGACCAGCGGTAAAATTGCTAACACCTATTGCTCGTACATATCCTTCTTTATAAAGTTTTTCTAAAGCTCTCCACGTTTCATTATGTAGTGGATTAGGCCAATGAATTAAATATAGATCAAGGTAATCTGTTTTTAGTTTTTTAATAGAGGCTTTAAAAGCTTTTAAAGTCTTTTCATAACCTTCATCGGAAATCCAAACTTTACTTGTTAAAAAGATTTTTTCTCTAGGTACTATACTTTCTTTTATCCCAGTACCAACTCCATCTTCATTTTTATAGAAAGCAGCAGTATCTATATGACTATAACCAACTTTGAGAGCTTCTTTTACTGAGTTAATAACAGAAGGACCATCAGCTTTATAAGTACCGAAGCCTATCCAGGGCATTTTTACTCCATTATTTAAAATTGTGCAGCTTTTTATATCTTGCATTTTAATCATCCTCCCAATTATAGTAAATACAAAATAGCATTTATATATTACCAATATACTTTTAGAAAATCAACATATTTTATTTATTATGTCAAAGTATTCCTTTATTTTATATAGTATATCTAACACAATTAGAAGTATATAGAATAATATGTAGTGCAAAGAAACTATTAAAGTAGAATAAATGGGAGGATTATTTATGAAAGCAGGATTTAGAGAATTTTGCAAGCATGTTGATATAGTTAATTCTCAAAAAATTATAGATATCCTATCAAATTTTGGAGATGATAAAGCTACTGGAAATCGCTCTGCAGGGTCCAAAGCAAGTACTGAAGCTGCCAATTATCTTTATAGGGAGTTTGAAAGAATTGGTTAAAAAAATCCAACTATGGACAAGTTTTACAGTTGGGGTTGGACTTATAAAGGTGCTAATATTTCATATAAAGATGCAAATGGACAAGAACAGAAGATTGTTTTAGGAGGTTATGCTGCGAGTATAGAAGCAGAGGATGACTTTTTTAAAGTTGTAGATGGTGGAAGCGGAACAATAAGTGACTATAAATCTTTGGGAGACGTTACAAATAAATTAGTGTTAATTAGTATCGATCCATTTAATGATTTTTGGATATCGTATCCAGCGTATCAAGCTTATTTAAAAGGAGCAAAGGCAGTTCTTGTTGTTACAAAATATAAAGTTCAGCACGAAGATTACCTTATATCTCAGCCAGTAGAAGGACCATCTTATGCTCATGTTCTTGCTATTAGTAAAAGAGATTCTGATATATTAAAAAATCTTATAAATAAATCTGCAGATAAGGAAATAACAGTTAAATTAAATGCACATTCTTATGTTGAACCAGATAAGGCTTCTTACAATATATGGGGAGAAATACCTGGAAAAACTGACGAAGTTATATATTTAATGGCTCATTATGATGGATATTATCATTCTTACTTTGATGATGCCTCTGGAGTTTCCACGATATTAGGCATAGCAAAGGCAATAATAGATAGTGGATATAAAACTAACAAAACTATACGAGTTATTACTCATGGTGCTGAGGAATGGGGAAAAGAAAATTCAGATTATGACTGGGCAATGGGAGCCTATGAGGAAATTACTCATATTCATCCAGAATGGGCAAAAAAAGCATTTGCTGTTATTAATATTGATGGAAATTTTTCTGTGCCTAATGAAAGAAATTTTCAAATAATGGTATCCGATGAATTACTAAAATATACTAAGAAAAGTGTAAAACCTATTTTGCATCATACAGCCTATAAATTTGAATTTATATCACCAACTTCTACTGGCAGTGAAGAGTTTTGTTATACTAAGAAAGGTATTCCTTGTATTACAGCAAGGGATTCTATGACATCTAGCATATATTATACTAATATTTATCATAGCTCCATGGATAACAAAGCTTTTGGGTTTGACACTAAAACCTATAAGTTAAATCATATATTATATGGGAAAATATTGTTTGATTTAGATGCTGTGCCTATTAGACCAATGGATTTTTATGAGCGTTTCTTTAAAATGAGAAAAACTATAGATTCTAATATTGTAGAAAAATCTTTAGTGAAAACTATTAAAAAGGCTTCCCATTATGCACAAGAATTATCTTCGAAAATAGAAAAATTAAATTTAAAAAATGCTAGCATTACAGGTGAAAATACTGATTATACTAATCTTAATTTAAAGCTTTTTCAATTATACAAAATGATGCAGAACAGTTTTATAAGATTAAATTGGGAAGCAAATGTTGTATTTCCTCATGAAAACTATGAAAAAAATGTTGATTTATTAAAAAAGGCAATTAAAGCGTTGAAAAATAGAAGAGAGAGCCTAGAAGAAATTGTTAACAAATATATAAAGCCTATCGATTTTAATAAATATGTCTATGATTTTGATAGAAGAACCTATGAGTTTTTTTCAAGGCGTGTAACACAGGGAAATAGTAATACTTGGGGTTATAATTTAGTAGAAAAACCAAATGAAGATTTATATGAAGTGGCACAATCTTTAAGAAGTAAGTTCAACGAGAAAAATCCAGATGTAGATGCAGAAATATCGGCATTGAAAAAAGCACTTAAAAGACAAGCTATGTATTTAAAAGAAATAGTTTTTAGGGAAAAAACTGATATTGAAAAAATAATAGTTAAAATGAAAAAGATTAGTTCTATAATTTAAATTGGGAATATCCATAGATTTTTACAAATCTATGGATGTGAAGTGAATCTTAAACAATGCTACTTATATAATGATTATTTTTCTAAAGAGTATGCCAATGCTGCTTTACAGTGGAGTTTGATTATTTGCTTTTTAGATAGAAAGATTTATTGTCTATGGCTCTCATTGTAGCCAGTATGCCATCAAGATGATCATATTCATGTTGTATTAATTCTGATAGATCTCCTTTGAACTTCAGTGTTTTATCTGCAAAATTTATATCTTTGTATATTATAGAGCATTCTTTATAGCGTTTAACTTTTACTAAAAGATTTGGAAAGGACATACAGTCATCCATTACGTCCATCATTTCTTTGTTATCAAATTTAAGTACTGGATTAATAAAAACTATAGGCTTGTCAATATACATATATATCAATCTTTTAAATACCCCAATTTGTGGAGCGGCAATTGCTCTGCCTGCATTGTATTTTTTACGAAAGTCAATTAAGGTATCATGTAAATTTGAAACAGTTTTCTTTATTGAATCCATGTCTTCTTTTTCTACAGGTAAACTTTTTTTGTATAAAGCATCATTTCCAAGTAATAGTATTTCTTTTATCATAAAATAGCCTCCTTGTTGTACATTTGATAAAATAGTACTATATAATTGTAACTATAAAAAGGTATGATTTTTATAAAAATTAAGGGGATGATTTTATGGAGATACCAATATTTATTAAGAGGCACAGTGAAAAACCACTGTATATGCAGATATATGAATGTTACAAAAAAGCAATATTAGAAGGTACACTTAAAAGAGGAGACAGGTTGGAGTCTATAATGCAGCTTAAAAATAGACTTTGTATTAGCAGAAATACGGTTCAAGGGGCATATGATCAACTACTATGTGAAGGATATATATATAGCAAAAATGGAAGCGGCTATTATGTGGAATATATAGAAGATCAAATAAAAACTGTGAAAAAAGAGAATATCCCCTTAAAACTTAAACCCTTAAAAAGTATTCATATAGATGACAAAGTATATCCTTATAATTTTAAACCTGGCTCAGTAGATCAGGAAAGTTTTCCATTTGCGATTTGGAGGAAAATTGAGCAAAGCCTAATGAAAAAAGAAAATGTAGATATATTAACCTATTCAGATCCTAGAGGTGAATTTGAATTAAGAAGTCAAATTGCAAGTTATGTTAAAAGTTCAAGAGGGGTAGTTTGTTCTCCTGACCAAATAATTATAGGTGCAGGAACTCAGACTTTGATGGCTGTATTATGTGACCTGTTTAGTGAATCTTGTAATAAAAATATTGCTTTTGAAGAACCTGGATTTTCTGCTGTAAGAAAGGTTTTTGAATGGTATGGATATAACATAGAGCCAATTGAATTGACACAGGTTGGAATGAATATAGAAAAGCTTGAAACCCTTAAAATGACTCCTGAGTTTATATATGTAACCCCATCAAATCAACATCCTTTGGGCATGTCCATGCCTGTTTCAAATCGTATAAAACTTCTTAATTTTATTAGCAAGGCTAGGGGATATATTATTGAAGACGACTACGACAGTGAATTTAGATATAATGTAAATCCCATACCTTCACTGCAAAGTTTGGATAGTGAAGATAGGGTGATTTATCTTGGAACTTTTTCAAAAACTCTTTTTCCAGGAATGCATGTTGGTTATATGATTTTACCTGAAAATGTAATGAATCTTTTTATTAAAAAGGGAAGCTTTATAAATCAAACTGCATCAAAAATTCATCAGCTGACAATTGCAGAATTTATGAAAGAAGGTTTATTTGAAACGCATCTTAGAAAAATGAGAAATATATATGCTAAAAAGCAACAATTTCTTATAGACTGTATAAAACAACAATTTGAAGAAGATGTTGTGATTTATGGAGAGAGAGCAGGAGTTAATATTGCACTTCAGGTGAAAAATAATCTAAATGAATTGGAATTGATAAATAGGGCTTTAGAAAATGGAGTTAAAGTCTATCCAATATCATTTTATTATTTTGATCAAGGTAATTATAAAGAAGGTAATATGGTTTTCATGGGATATGGACATTTAAGCTTTGATAATATGCAAAATGGAATAAAACTTTTGAAAAAAGCCTGGTTTTAAATTTACAAAACTGGATATCAATTATATTGCCTATCTTTTTCTTGAGTACAGCTATTTTTCCCTTCAATAATATAGATTATCTTGACATCGTTAAGATTGTAAGATATAATCTTAACATCGTTAAGATACAGGAGGACGTATAAATGTCAAATAAGCCATATCATCATGGAGATTTAAGAAATTCACTAATTGAAGCTGGTATTGAGTTAATTAATGAAAAGGGCATAGAGCAATTTTCTCTGCGAAAAGTGTCTGCATTATGTGGGGTAAGTCAAGCAGCTCCCTATAGTCACTTTCAAAGCAAGGAAAGTTTATTGGAAGCTATGCAGGATTATGTAACAGAACAGTTTATGGAAGTACTGGAGAATGCAATCAAATCTTGTCCAAATCAAAAGGATCCAAGAGTAATTCTTGAAATTGGTAAGAGTTATGTGATGTTTTTTATTAATAATCCTCAATATTTTCCCTTTCTATTTTCTCAGCCGTGTATGGAGGTTGAGCTTTCCTTAGATGCTGATGCAAAGAAGAATTTTCCACCTTTTGAACTTTTAAAAGCTACTGCTTTTCGTATTTTTGGAGAAAGTGGAATGTCAAAAGAAAAAATAGAGGATACAATAATATCTTTATGGGCAACTGTACATGGTCTTGCTTCTATTGCAACAATGAAAAATGTTCATTATGACAAGGATTGGGAAACAAAGATTGAAGATATTATTTGGAATGAATAAAGGCATTAGCTGATTGGATATAGAAGGAGAAATAAAAATGGTAAATGAAAAAATTAGTGGACTTTTAGTTAAGTCATTTATGCGGAGGATGATGTGTATTATATTAATTATATTTTCTATTTTACTTATTTGCATATTTATTTGTGTGGGTGTGTTAATAGTACATAGTTCCGGAAAACCTAAACCTTTCTTAGATAAAAACGGAAAGCCGCTTCCAGGTAGTATTTCAGAAAAAATTCATGTAAATATAGGTGGTGTGGAACAGGGTATGTTTATAAAGGGTAAGAATAAAACAAAGCCAGTCTTGCTTTTCATACATGGCGGACCTGGTATGCCTGAATATGCGATTAGCCAGAAATATGCTGTAGTTCTTGAAAACTATTTTACAGTATGCTGGTGGGATCAGCGAGGAGCAGGGTTATCCTACAATAGTAACATATCAAAAGATACTATGACGGAAGATCAATTAATATCTGATACTATAGAGGTAACAAATTACCTTCGTAATAGATTTGGACAGAAAAAGATTTATCTTATGGCACATTCATGGGGAACCTATATTGGTATCCAATCAGCAGCAAAAGCACCTGAATTGTACAATGGATACATTGCCATGTCTCAGATGTCAAAACAGCTTGAATCAGAGAAACTGTCATATGAATATATAGTAGAACAGTATAAGATAGAAGGAAACAAAAGAATGTTAGAAAAGCTTGAGAATTCTCCTATTGATAAAAAGACCAATTTACCAATTGCATACTGGTCCATGCGTGATAAAATGATGCATAGTCTTGGAGTTGGCACAACACATAAAATGAAATCTGTAGTTACTGGTATATTCTTGCCAGTGATGGAAAGTCCAGAGTATACCTTCAGTGAAAAGATAAACATATGGCGTGGAAAATACTTCTCTGGTAAGACGAAACTGGAGGATACCGAATATACGACGGATTTGACTAAGAAGGTTAAAAAATTGGATATCCCCGTCTATTTTTGTGATGGAATATACGATTATACAGTTTCCTATAAGCTCGCTAAGGATTATTTTGATAAATTACAGGCACCAAAGAAAAGGTTTTATACTTTTAACCAGTCTGCCCACAGTCCACTATTTGAAGAACCAGAAAAATTTGCACGTATTTTGCAGGAAGATGTGTTGAAAAAATAACTAATTTAAGGTGTTTAATAAATAATATTTACTATAGATTTCTGCTGCGAAAAAAGAGCACATCATCTTTCAAAAGTTAGAAATGCAGATAATATTTTTGTATTGAGCGGAGGACATATTGTTCAAAGTGGAAGACATGAAGATTTAATTAGGGAAGATGGTGTTTACAGTGAATTTATAAATGTTAGGAAAAAGGCAATTGGATGGAGTATTGGGCAAAAGGTATATCTCAGTCGTTGACAAGAATAAAAATACTTGTTAAAATGTTCTTGTTCATCGGGGGGTATATAGATTGTTATATGCTGGATAAGGTGGCTGGATAAAAACAGCTGGTTTGTCCAGTATTTTTGTTTAGGAGTTTTTATACTATGGAGTGGTTAACAGTATAAGCTAATGGGGGAATAGTTGTGAAAAAATATTTATCAATAAGTGAAATGGCAGAAATACATAATATTTCAAGACAAACACTTATATATTATGACAAGATAGGTTTATTTGAACCTAACCATATTGACGATAATGGATATAGGTATTATAGTCCCTATCAAATTCCATTTTTAAGAGAAATTTGTTTTCTAAAATCAATAGGTATCAAGCTTAAAGATATAAAAAATAATATAAAAGACAGAAATATCAATAAAGCTATGTCTTTGTTGAAAACCCATAAAGAATTGATAGATAAAGAAATAGATAAGTTGCTATTGACTCGTGATTCTATTGAAGAAAGGTTAAATTTGTATTTAAATGTTGATCAATTTAAAGATGAATTGTATAGGCCTATAATAGAAAAGTTGCCAGAGAGAAAAGCAGTATTTATACCTTATGAAAATAAAATATCAAAGAAAGAATTGCATTTTACTCAAATGAAAATATGGAATATTATTAATAGGCATGGAATAGTTCCATTTGAGGGTTTTGGCACAATTATTATGAAGGATGGATTGGAGAAAGAATATATATTTGAGGGAGCAGGGGGATATGTAGTCTTATCTCATGCAGATGATTATATTGAAAACACTGTTACTTTGCCTGCTGGAAAATATGTGTGTATGTATAAATATGGGATGCCCTATGATACTGAATTTTTGTATAAGCTTATAAGATGGATCAATGATAACAATTATGAAATTGTAGGTAATATAGTTGATGGTTGTCTTTTAGATACTACTTTTTATGATGAAATCAATAATGTGGATCTTTGTCAATTACAGATTCCTATAGAAAAAATTTGTTAAATTTTAAAATATCTCTTGAATGTATAGTCGATATACACCTTAAACTATTTTTATAAAGGTTGTAAATTATAAAAATAGTTTTCTTTTTTAGGGGGAATCTTTAATGGGTATAGAAAATAAAAAACAAAAGGTAACAGATTTACGTTCTGCTATAGAATTGTTAAAGTCGGTACCGGGGCAGCTAATTGAAACTAATGAGCCTGTAGAACCACTTGCTGAACTATGTGGAGTTTATCGTCATGTTGGTGCTGGTGGGACAGTAATGCGTCCAACACAAACTGGACCTGCAATGATTTTTAATAAGGTGAAAGGTCATAAGGATGCACGAGTGATTATTGGAGTTTTAGCTAGCAGGGAAAGAGTTGGATTGCTACTTGGTGCAAAACCAGAACGTTTGGGTTTCTTTTTAAATGAGGCAGTTACTCACCCAATTCAACCTGTAACAATTCCGCAAGATAAGGCAGTTTGCCAAGAGGTTGTACATTATGCAGATGAGCCAGGCTTTGATATAAGAAAATTAATTTCTGCACCAACTAATACAGAAGAAGATGCAGGACCATATATCACACTAGGTATGTGCTATGCATCTGATCCAGAAAATGGAGAGTCAGATGTTACAATACATCGTTTATGTTTGCAAAGTAAAGATGAAATTTCTATGTACTTTGTACCAGGAGCACGTCATCTAGGCGTTTTTCGTGAAAAAGCAGAAAAGGCTGGTAAACCATTACCAATTTCTATTAGTATAGGAGTAGATCCTGCCATTGAAATTGCGGCATGTTTTGAACCACCAACAACACCACTTGGATACAATGAATTAAGTGCAGCAGGAGCTATTAGAAATAATGCTGTTGAATTAGTTCAATGTTTGACAATTGGTGAAAAAGCTATTGCAAATGCTGAATATGTTATAGAAGGAGAATTACTTCCTGGAATACGTGTGAAGGAAGATCAAAATACAAATACAGGAAAAGCTATGCCGGAATTTCCAGGTTATACTGGGCCAGCTAATCCTGAAGTACCAGTAATTAAAGTAAAAGCTGTTACTCATCGCCGTAATCCAATTATGCAAACCTGTATTGGACCAAGTGAGGAACATGTTAGCATGGCGGGTATTCCAACGGAAGCAAGTATAATCCAAATGGTGAATAAGGCTATGCCAGGTAAATTATTAAATGTTTACGCTCATTCATCAGGCGGCGGTAAATATATGGCTGTTTTACAATTCAAAAAAAGTATACCAAGTGATGAAGGACGTCAAAGACAAGCTGCTTTATTGGCATTTTCAGCATTTTCTGAACTTAAACATGTAATTTTAGTCGACGAAGATGTAGATCTATTCGATAGTAATGATGTATTATGGGCTCTAAATACACGTTATCAAGGTGATGTTGATACAATATTTATTCCTGGTGTACGTTGTCACCCTTTAGATCCTTCACAAAATCCTAGTTATAATCCATTACTCAAGGACAAAGGAATTTCTTGTAAGGTAATTTTTGACTGTACAGTGCCATTTCACTTAAAAGAACGTTTTAAGAGATCAAAGTTTAATGACGTAGATCCTGCTCGTTTTGCACCAGAATTATTTAAAACAAAATAATTGAAATAGATAAAGAAAAGGTGTTGTAGTTTATGGAAGATACCAAAAGAAGTAGTAATAAAAGAAGATTAATAATAGGTATGAGCGGTGCAAGTGGAGCAATATTAGGTATAGAAATATTAAAGATACTTAGAGAATACTCTGAATGGGAAACCCATTTAGTTATTTCAAAAGGTTCAGAAGAAACAATAGCTGGGGAAACAAACTATAAATTAGAAGATGTAATGGATTTGGCAGATAAAGCATATTCTATAAAAGATATTGGCGCAAGCATAGCCAGCGGCACTTTTAAAACTGAAGGTATGATAATTGTTCCTTGCAGTATGAAAACTCTTGCTGGTATTGCATGTGGTTACTCTGATAACTTACTTCTTAGAGCGGCAGACGTTATAATTAAAGAAAAGAGAAAATTGGTATTAGTAGCTAGAGAATGTCCTTTAAGCACAATCCATTTGAGAAATATGCTTTCATTATCTGAATTAGGTGTAATTATTATGCCTCCAATGGTGTCGTATTATAATAAACCTGCAGACATCAATGATTTGAATAAGCATATCATTGGTAAAATTCTTGATAGGTTTGGAATTGAAGTAAGTGGATTTAATAGATGGGGTGAAAATGATGTATGATTTAACTTTAGAAAGGGGTAGAATAAAAGTTAATCTAAAGGCTTTTGCCATAGGAAAAGATTTGTGTGTAATAGTCTCAGGAGGAGATATCCCACATATAGGCACTGTAACTTTAAGTATTCCTAGACCAAGTTTGTCAGATTCAAATGAAAGAAGTGCCACAACGTCAGTTTTAAATTTGTTAGGCCATAAGGATGATGAAGTTGCAAGATATGTATCACATACACTTTCTTCAAAATTAAATAAAAATGTAGTTGTAACCTGCGGTATTCACGTTGATAATATAACAGCTGAAGAGATTGATATTGTTATAAATATTTTAAAGGAATTGACAAATATATTAATAGAGAAAATTTATTCAAATGAATCTAACTACTAATAAATAGAATTCATAAAGTAAGCTGTGGATGATTTTACGTTTATCATCTACAGCTTATTTTTATATCAAGTGCACTGCATTCTTAATCTTCTGTTTTCATACCAAAATGGCTGAATTATTTTTTCATTTCTTTAAATATGTTTTTGACTTGCTTATTAAGAGCATAAGTTTTAATATTGGATTTTAATTTTGATATAAACAACTGTTCATTTATAGGTTTAGTTATAAAATCATCAGCACCACAATTCAAAATAGCTGCAAGAGTTTTAGGATTGTCTAGAGATGTAACAGCTATTATAGAAGCTTTTAGATTGGATTTTCTTATGTCTCTGATTAAATTTTGGCCAAATTCATTTTCTAATATAATATCAACTAAATATATATCATATTTTTTATTGCTTTTCATTAAATCCTTACTAGATTTATAGGAATCCACATTATTTATGTTATATTTTTTAAATAGATCTTTTTCGATTAAAGAATCAAAACTACTGTCGTCTATAATTGCAATTTTTGCTTCCTTTAAATCTTCCATATATTCATCTGATTGAAATACGGAATCTATACGTTGAACAATTTGTTCATTTAAATCCTTTTTTAAAATATAATCAGTTACACCTAAGTTTAGAAGCTTTTTCTTTGTTTCATCAATCGCATTACTTGTTACAACAAATATTGGAATATCTTTTTTATTGCTGTAATTTATATCCTTAAGAAAATTTTCTATAGAGCCTCCTTTTGCATAAAGAGATGTTATAATAATATCTATATTGGAATCCTGTAGTATTTTATAAGCTTCATTGAAATTATCAGCAGATATATAGGAATAGTTACCTTGTACTAAGGTATTTTTTACAATATTACAAAAAAATTCACTTTCTTCAATATGTAGAACGGTATGCATATACTTCACCCCTTGGAGAATATTTATAACTACATTATTAAGTATATTATCGTAGATATATGGGAAATAATTAATATGTTTTACATAGTTTTTAAAAATACTTATAATAAAGTTATATTATTAAAGAGAAGAAAAAATATGGAGGAAGCGGCATGAATAATGGATTTTATTATGAAACGAAAATTGGTAAAATAGGTATTGTTGAAAATGGAAAGGCCATTACTCATATAAGTTTTGGAAAAATGAATTTTCAAGATATATGTATAAATGAAACATCTTTATTGAAAAATGCAGGTAATCAGCTCCAAGAATATTTGGAGGGAAAAAGAAAAGAATTTGATTTGCCTCTGGAACCGCAGGGGACGGAATTTCAAAAGAAAGTATGGAATGCACTGCAGGAGATTCCCTACGGTGAAACATTTAGTTATAAAGATGTGGCCCAAAATATAGGAAATATAAAGGCTTGCCGTGCTGTTGGCATGGCAAACAATAAGAACCCTATTCCCATATGTATTCCATGCCACCGTGTTATAGGTTCAAATGGCAAATTAGTTGGCTATGCAGGCGGTTTACATATAAAAGAAAAACTTTTAGAAATAGAGAAGCAAAATGCAGATAGTTAAGGTTGAAGTTCTTTAACTGTGAAATTATATGAACTTCTTCAAGTTATTTTTCTAGTAATGGGGGAAATTAGTATGAGTGAAAATGATTTGTATAAAGAAATTGTAAGGAAAAAAATTTTTGAACTGGCGGATAATGAATATAAGAAATTTCAAGAAAATTTGTGTCCCGACAATGATAATATTGTAGGAGTAAGACTTCCTCTTTTAAGAAATCTTGCCAGAGAAATAGCTAAAGGAGATTGGCGTACGTATATAAAAACCTCACAGGATGAATACTATGAAGAAATTATGCTTCAGGGAATGGTAATTGGATGTGTGAGAACTGACGTTGAAGAAAGGTTAAGGTATATTACAAATTTTGTTCCTAAAATTGATAATTGGGGCGTTTGTGACAGCTTTTGTAGTGGATTAAAGTTTACAAAGTCCAATATGCAGCGTGTATGGGAGTATTTACAGTCTTATGCGTTTTCTGAAAAAGAATTTGAAGTCCGTTTCTTTGTTGTAATGCTTCTTGATTTTTATATAAAAGAGAATTATGTTGATAAGGTGCTAAAATCATTAGATAAAGTAAATCATAAAGGTTATTATGTTAAAATGGCTGTTGCCTGGGCCGTTTCTACTTGTTATATTAAATTCCCAGAAAAAACAATGGAATATCTCAAAAATAATACATTAGATAATTTTACATATAATAAAGCACTACAAAAAATAATAGAGTCTTTGAGAGTTGGAGAAGATGCAAAAATGGTTATTAGAAGCATGAAACGTAAATGAAATAAAAAGACACCAATTTTTGTTAATAGGTGTCTTTTTCATATACGAAATTTTGATTTAATATAAATTTTATTTTAGTAAATACAATATAATTTTAATTTTATACAATTGAAAAAACTTAAAACGGAGATAATTAATTGTGAAAACTCGGTGGTTTATTAATAAGCACTGAGTTTTTTGCCATTATTGTTATGATCTATGATGAGGGTATGAAATATTAAAATATATCTAATAATAAAGAAGATGAATCTAGTATTTCATATTAGATTCAGTTACAAGATAGGTAATATCAAGAATTTCATTAAAGTTATAATACTAACTGAGATCATTCTAATTTAAGGAGGTTTTTTATGTACGGATATAGTGGAAAAGTATTAAGAATTAATTTAAGCAATAAAACTTATAAAGTTGAAGAATTGAAAATTGATGAGGCTAAAAAATTTATAGGAGCTAGAGGGTTAGGTGTAAAAACTTTACTTGATGAAATAGATCCCAAAGTAGATCCATTATCACCCGATAATAAATTTATTATAGCAACAGGGCCACTTACAGGAGCACCTGTTCCAACAAGTGGTAGATTTATGGTAATTACTAAAGCACCTTTAACAGGAACTATTGGTATTGCAAATTCAGGTGGAAAATGGGGAGCTGAGTTAAAAACAGCTGGATACGATATGGTAATCGTTGAAGGCAAATCAGATAAACCAGTTTATGTAAATATAGTAGACGATAAAGTAGAATTTAAGGATGCTTCTCATATTTGGGGAAAATTAACAGAGGGAACTACAAAAATGCTTCAAAATGAAATTGATGCAAAGGCTAAAGTTTTATGCATAGGACCAGCTGGAGAAAATTTGTCACTTATGGCAGCAGTTATGAATGATATCGACAGAACAGCAGGTCGTGGTGGTGTTGGAGCTGTTATGGGTTCTAAAAACTTAAAAGCTATCGTAGTTAGAGGAAGCGGAAAAGTAAAATTATTTGATGAAGAAAAAGTAAAAGCTGTATCACTTGAGAAATCAGATATTTTAAGAAAAGATCCAGTAGCTGGTGGAGGACTTCCAACGTACGGAACAGCTGTGCTTGTTAATATAATTAACGAAAATGGAATAAACCCCGTAAGAAATTTTCAGGAATCTTATACAGATCAAGCAGATAAGGTTAGTGGAGAAACTATGACACAGGAGTGTTTGGTTAGAAAAAATCCTTGCTATAGATGCCCAATTGCTTGTGGAAGGTGGGTAAGACTTGATGATGGAACTGAATGTGGGGGACCAGAATATGAAACATTATGGTCATTTGGATCTGATTGTGATGTATATGATTTAAATGCTGTAAATACAGCTAATATGTTATGTAATGAATATGGGCTAGATACAATTTCAGCAGGAGCAACTATTGCATCGGCTATGGAGCTTTATCAAAGGGGTTACATTAAGAATGAGGAAATAGCTGCGGATGGATTATCACTTAAATGGGGTGATGCTAAGTCTATGGTGGAATGGATAAAGAAAATGGGACGAAGAGAAGGATTTGGAGACAAGATGGCAGACGGTTCATATAGACTTTGTGAATCCTATGGTGCGCCTCAGTATTCAATGAGTGTAAAAAAGCAGGAACTTCCAGCATACGATCCAAGAGGAGTTCAAGGACATGGTTTAACCTATGCCGTTAACAATAGAGGAGGATGTCATATTAAAGGATATATGATAAGTCCTGAAATACTTGGATATCCAGAAAAGCTTGATAGATTTTCAATAGAAGGAAAGCCAGCATATGCTAAAGTATTCCATGATTTAACAGCAGTTATAGATTCCCTTGGATTATGTATTTTTACAACTTTTGGTCTTGGTGCCCAAGATTATGTTGATATGTATAATGCAGTAGTTGGGGGAGACTTACATGATGTAGACTCTTTAATGTTAGCTGGAGATAGAGTATGGACTTTAGAAAAAATATTTAACTTAAAAGCAGGTGTAGGTAGTTCACAAGATACTCTTCCAAAGAGATTGCTTGAGGAAGAAGTTGTAGAAGGGCCATCAAAAGGGCATGTTCATAGATTAGATGAATTAGTACCTGAGTATTACTCAGTGAGAGGATGGGATAAGAATGGTGTTCCTACAGAAGAAACTTTAAAGAAGCTTGGATTAGAAGAGTATATTGGGAAAATTTAGACTAAGGAAAGTATGAAGTTTGAAGTAATATTGATTACTATATTTCAAAGTTCAGAGTAAAAAGACACCAATTTTTGTTAATAGGTGTCTTTTTCATATACAATTTAAATTTTTAATTAGAACTTACGCATTTATCTTTTGCTAATATAATTGTACAAATTAGTATAAGTGCACTTCCAACCAATATTGCAAGTGACATTTGCTCATTGAGAAACAATACACCTAACAATACACTAACTATAGGTTCGAAAGTTCCTAGTATGGATGAAGATGATACTCCTATTAGTTCTATAGCTTTTAGAAGTAAAATTATTGATAATATAGTTGAAACTACAGAAATTCCCAAATAGCAAACTACAATTTTAAAATTAAAGTTTAAAGCTACGGCTTTGTTAAACAGCCCACATAAAGCTGTACCTATTGTTGAACCTAGACAAAGATACATAGTAGTAACCCTATTATCTAAAGACCTGATGGATTTTAAATTAAGGGCGATTAGTGTTAGTCCGTAGGAAAAACCTGAAAATAGAGCTAAGGAAATTCCTAAAATATTTATAGTATTATTTTTAAAACCAACTAATGTGTAAATACCAGCTGCAGCAAGTAATAGGGATACAATTTTTTTAGTACTCATTTTATCTTTATAAAATATAAAACCTGCTATGCAAACTACAACTGGATATATAAAATGCAAGGTAGTTGCAAGGCCCCCACCTAAATAATTATAAGATATAAATAAAGCTTGAGTTGTTATAGTATATCCAGTAATACCAATGAATATAAGTAACAGAACCTGTTCCTTTTTTAAGTTAATATTAATGTGACTGAAATTTAAGTACAAAAATAATATTAATGTTGAAATTAGAAATCTAAATAGTAATACGGTGGTTGGATTAGAACCATTGAAATATGCAATTCTAGCCAAAATAGGCATAATCCCAAATGCTGTTGATGATAAAAGTGCATAAGCTATTCCTTTGTAATTATTCAAAACTTGTCCTCCTTTTGGATGTCAATAAAAAGCCTTAAAAAAGCCATACATATTATAGCACAAATTTAAAACTGTTAGAACAGAAATACTATGACTTAATAAGGTAATTTTAAGATTTTTATGATAGTTGCCAAAGACGACAATTCAGCTTTCTTGCAATAGAAACAGCTAATATTTGTGTATTACCATGATAAATTGATTCACATATAATTAAAACGTCATTTTTGTTAGCTTATTATAGAAAATATTATTGGAATTAAGTTTACTGAACCATGTGCTATTATAGGTACTATAAGTCTTCTTCTCTTAATGTAAAAAGCATACCAAACTAAGCCAACAATAAATGAAATCCCTGTTGTCTGCCAATCGAAAATACCGAAAATAATACTACTTATTAAAATAGATGCAAGCATACCGTACTTTTCTTCTAAAAATAACTTTGAGTATAATCTAAAGACAATTTCCTTAACAAGAGGAGCAATAATAACTAATGTTAAAAATTGAATTAGAATAGGAGTAGAATCCTTTAAACCTTGTCCAATACCTTTAATAGGAGTGAATAAAACTATAAGTACAGCTATGATATAAGTTAATATTCCACCTAAAAGTCCAAATAAAATATCTCCAATTAATTTATTCTTATCTATAATTTCTTTTTTTAATAATTCAGAACTTACACCTCTCTTTTTTAAATCTTTTAAGTAAAATGGAAGCATGATAAGTAAGATTGCAGCTAAATAGTAAATATAAAAGTTATTCCAGGTTTGTAATGCTGATTGCATATTCTTGCCATTAGTAAAGTAAGGAATAAAAATAAATGATAAGCCTACAACCAAGCAAATTATAGCTAGTACTGACATTGTAGGTATTACAGCTTTTTCATTAAGCTTTTTAGTTTTTTCATTCATAAGATAGCCTCTTTCTTTGTTAAAGATTTAGTTGTTTGTTTTTACATTCATATAATATAAGAATTTTTAGTAATAAAAAAGTTACTGAGGTCATAATTATTATGACTTCAGTAACTTTTACTATAGAAATTTTAAATTTGTGCATTTGAGTTTTTGTAAGTAAGCATACTTACTGAAGTAACAGATAAAGGAATTAAAAAAGCTGTAATAATATACTCTAGCTTAAAGCTTAATACATATTGGCCTTTGGGAATCCATATAGTTATATTTAAAAGTTGAGTAACTATAATTGCAAGTATAATACCTGTTATAAAGCCTAAGAAATTTAAAACAACATTTTCTTTAAATAATTTTTTTAAAAGAACGCTTTTTCTATAGCCAATAGCACGTAAAATAGCAAATTCATTTTTCCTATTAGTAAATATAATATGATTTAAATTTGCTACCGAAATACTTAAAACCATAATTAAAATAAAATGGAAAAGATATATAAAAACATTTAAATTACTGATGTAGTCATGAATTTGAGATTTTACACTCTTATAATCAGAAACTATTATATTTTTGCCGCCCAATGCCGTAATGTGCTCAATGATTTTATTGTTATCTGTAGAAAACATTATGCTGTATTTTAAAGCATTTTCTTTTGAAGCATTGAATTCATTAGAAGTAATTGCAATATTAACTGGACCATCTACAATTCCGCATACTTTATATTTTTTATCAATGACCATATTCTTTTCAAAATTACTTGATATACTTTGTCCAACTTTAATGCCATTTTGCTTTGCATATTTTAAAGGTATTATTATTTCAGCTTCATTTAAAGTAGGTAGTTTACCTTCAACTAGTTTTAAATTGAACGTATTTAAAAGTTTAGGTACATCATTTTGAAAAACATTGTAGCTGTTAAAGGTGCTGCCTCCAAAGGGATTATCATATTCTAAATAACCATTGACACTTATTATTGGAATTATGCCTTTTATAGATTGATTAGTTTTAATTTCATTAACTACATTGTCTGGTATAGGCATTTTTGAATTTGATGTAACAGTAATGACTTCTTGGTACATGTTTAAATTGTTCAAGTTAAGTGCATAAGTACTGCTGGATATTAATATTGAAGCAAAGTATATTAAGAACACGCTAAAAACCATTGAAATAAAACTTGGTAATATGTTATTTATGTTGTTTATCAAATATGTTGTTGATGAAAGAGGTTTCATTTTATCACTCTCTTTCCTTGTCAATGCTTTCAATTGTCCCATCCAGCATGTTTATGATATGATTTGCATTTTGGAGTAAAGAATAATCGTGGGTTACAACTATAAGCATGTTATCTTTTTTATAATTTTCAAGAAAAGATATAACTTTCTTAGTAGTATTATGATCTAATGCAGCAGTAGGTTCATCCGCAAAAATTACTTTAGGATTATTTATTAATGCTCTTGCAATTGCAGTCAGCTGTCTTTGTCCTACAGAAAGCTGATGAGGTTTTTTATCTGCAAGGTTAGCAATACCAAGGTTATTTAAGATGGAGAGTGCTTTTTCTTTTGATTCACTACTGTCATCATTTATTGGAGTTAATACATTTTGCATAACTGTCATATAATCAATTAAAAAGTGCCTTTGAAATATAAATCCAAATTCTTTCCTTCGAATACCTTCATTTTGAGAAGGTAAAATTTTGCTGTAATCTAAATTATTGTAGTAAATTTTACCGGAGGTAGGAAGCTTAAAACCAGATAAAGCATATAAAAGAGAACTTTTCCCGCTTCCAGAGGGTCCCATAATTCCTATAAAGTTTGTTCCATTAAGGAATAAGTTTATGTTTTTAAGTGCATAAGTTGGTACTTCTTTATCTATATCATAAATTAAATTTACATTTTCCATTTTAAAAAGCATCAAAATCACCTCTAAGATTTTTCAATCATGTTGATTGGGTCAAGTTTATTAATCATTGAATTTACGGGAATTATTGTAAAAAGTGTTGTAAATAATGGAATATAAGAACATACAATAAATGCTTTTACATCTAATATTACTCCTAAAGCTCCGCAGCTTTGAAATATATAATATTTATCTATATAACTTAAGATAATACCTATAATCAATCCTAGAATGTATGAAATAAAATTAACAAGAAAAACTTCAAGTATAACATTTTTTAGTATTTGTATTTTAGTGTACCCAATAGCATTTAATATACCGAGTTCTTCTTTTCTATTTAAAAATTGAATGTATTTTGAACTACCAACGGTAATTACCATTAAAAAAATAGTTAATATAGTTATAATGTCTAGTATTTTTGAGAAATCTAGACTTCTTTTTAACTCAGCACTCATAGTATTCATAGTTTCTGGAAGAATTGTGTCGTTGGGTAGAGAGTTAACTAATTTGTTAACTTTATTAATTTTATTTTTTTTAGGGAATATAATAACCCCACCTTTAGGTAATATTGAAGTGTTATTTTCATAATAAGCAGCATCATTTATTGGTGCTATTGAAATCATATTTTCACCTTTGAGTATACCAACAACTTTATATTTACCGTAAATACTATCAAATTTATTTATCATAGTCCCTACACTATCTCCAATATGCAAGTCCCTATTTTTTGCAACTAGAGAATCTACTGCAATTTCATTTTTACCTTGAAATGGAAGTCTCCCAGAAAGTACAGTAATGTTTTGTTTATTTAAAAAATAATTTATATCGTTGTTATTTAAAGCTAATACTTCACTATCAGCAGAAATTCCCATAATATTATAGTCGAGTGCATACCATTTAAAAGGAATGATCTTTTCTACATTTCCATCCTTTTTTACAGTATTCATAATATTTTTAGGTATAGAATTTTCACCACCAAAAGTTTTAATCCTGGCATAGGTGTTATATTCAGAAAGATAAAGTTTGTAAAAGGAAACTTCAATTGATTTTATAAAAGTATTAGCTGCATATAAAAAAGCTATTACAATAGAAATTGAAATAACTGAACTTATAAAGCTTTTTTTATTGCCTTTATAATAAGTTAAAAAAGATAGTGGCTTCATAATTTATTCCCACCTTTTAAGTAATTAAAGTATTTTCTTTATCATAATTGCAGCAGAAGTCCTGTCCGATGTTCCAAGCTTACTATAAATATTACTTATATAGTTTTTAACAGTACCTTCGGATATGAATAGTGAAGAAGCAATTTGCTTGTTATTAAAGCCCATGGACAACATTTTAGCTATCTCAGTTTCTCTCTCTGAAAAATCTGAAATGACCTTTTTTTCATTTGGTTTAAAATTTGGATTTGATGAAAGGCTTTGAACAAGTTTTTTTGCTACACTTGAAGGCAGCATCATTGAACCTTTGTAAGCATCATTTATTGCCTTTATAAGTTCATCTCCTTCAATATCTTTTAATATATAACCTGAAGCACCATAATTTAATGCTTCAATGATATAATCTCCATCATTAAATGTAGTTAGGATCAGAATTATAACTTCAGGATATAAAGTTTTAAGCATTTTTGTGCATTTAACACCATCCATTTCAGGCATTCGTATATCCATTAATACTAAATCGGGAACATCATGCTTGCAAAACTCAAGTACATCGTTACCGTTTTTTACAGTACCTACTACAGTAAAATTTTCTTCAAGTTCAAGAATGGTTTTCAATCCATCTAGCATTAAAGTTTGATCATCTGCAATTAATATTTTAATGTTACTCATGATTCACCTCTTTCAATTCATGCACTTCGGAAAGGATATATATAAACCAAATCCTTCTCCAATTTTTGAAGATACGTGCATATTGCCATTAAGCTCTAAAACTTTGTCTCTCATCGCTCTAAGACCAAAGCCAGCGATTATTATATCCGAACCACTTCCATTGTCTTCAAGGGAAAAAAATATATTTTTATTGTCTTCATATATTTTAAGTAAAAAAGCACTACTTTTACCATGTTTCATTCCATTAGTCAGGCCTTCTAAAAGTGCAGAAAGGATAACTTTTTCTTGAGATTTTTTAAAAGATATATTTTCATCTATTTGAGATTTAATGACAACCTCACAATGTTTTTCTGTTTCTTTTATGACGGAATTTATTTCAGAATATAAATCAAGTATGTCATTGCCGCTTTCTAAAACACGTACAGAATTTCTTATATTATTGAGGCCTTTTCTAACCTGGCTTTGAGCAAGCCCAAGTTTTTCAAGTGCAGTATCAGTATCCTTATTTATAAGTCTTTTGGAGGCTTCTAGTTGAATTAAAACTGTGGTTAAAATGTGACCAACAGTGTCATGTATGTCCCTTGCTATTCTGTTTCTTTCTTTTAATGCAGTTGCAGCTTCAACACGTTCATAAGCTAGTTTAAGATTAGTATAAAGTAAATCTTTTTCTAGTTTTTTTATTGTAATGTCCTTCAAATTGTTTTCTATAATGCTTGTCTGTTTTAAAAGATAATTTATAAGAAAGAATAGTATATAAACAACGATAAAAATTGGCAAAGCTATAAGAATATAAGTAATACCCTTACTAATATCATAATATAACTTATCTAAAATGGAAACACAGCACATTATGTACATTATAAAAAATGTAATAACTCCAATAAGGATTTTCTCATTTACAACAATATCTTCTAATAAGAATAAATAAAGTGTTGTTGATAAAAAACTAGAATCAAATTTATTAATGAAAAATATAAGACATATTTCAAAGGAATAAATAAAAAAGTTTAATAATGTTAGTTTTCTATTTTTATTGTATAAACCATGAAGGAAAAAAGTGTTTATTGAGTAAAAGACTAAAAATATAAAATATAGTGACAATAGCACAATCCAGTTTGAAGCATTATATATTGAACTTGATATCATAACTAATGTGAAAGCACAGTAATTTATACATGTTATAATATTTTTAGATTTACTGACCATTAATTTCACCTCATAAAGTTTACTAAAATAAATTATATCATAATTAAAACGTCATTTTTGAATTCTAAAAAATAAGAACTTATATACATATAACATTTATGTAAGCTTAGGAAAGACAAGAACTAACCTTATTTAGAAGGGGGGATGTTGAAAAATTAATAGAAAAGAAAATAAAACTTTTACTGAAAATAACAGAAATAGTGAGCCTACTATACAGATAATGTACTGTGATAGTAGGCTTTAATGGTTGTAATAAAAATAAAATAATTTAAATACTACTCGCCAACAATAATTTCTTTTTTTCCTTCTTTACGTCTTTTAGCAAATTCCGCTGTGGCAGTAAAAAGTACATCTGTAGATGAGTTGAGAGCTGTTTCACAAGAATCTTGTAAAACACCTATTATAAATCCTACACCAACTACTTTCATAGCAATATCATTTGGTATCCCAAATAAACTGCATGCTACAGGAATTAGTAATAGTGAACCACCAGCAACACCGGAAGCACCACAGGCGCAGACAGCAGATAGCACACTTAAGATAAATGCTGTACCTATATCAACTGTGATACCAAGAGTATGAACTGCTGCTAGGGTTAAAACAGAAATGGTAACAGCAGCACCTGCCATATTTATGGTGGAACCTAACGGAATAGAGACAGAATATGTATTCTTATCCAATCCAAGTCTTTCACATAATCCTAAATTTATAGGAATATTTGCAGCCGAGCTTCTAGTAAAGAACGCTGTAATACCACTTTCTTTTAAGCATTTAAATACAAGAGGATATGGATTCCTATGAATATTTAAGAATACAATGATTGGATTAACAACAAGGGCTACAAATATCATACAACCAACTAGAGTTATAAGTAATTTCCCATAGCCAAGAAGGGTGGTAATTCCATTTGTAGAAATGGAATCAAATACAAGACCCATTATTCCAAGTGGGGCAAGATTAATGACCCATCTAACTATTGTTGATGTTGCATCTGAAAAATTAGCAATCATAGTTTTTGTGGAATCAGATGCATTTTTTAAAGCAAATCCAAAGAATATTGCCCAAGATAATATCCCGATGTAATTGGCAGTAGAAAGGGCTTTCACAGGATTATCAACGATATTCATCAATAGGGTTTTAAGGACTTCTACAACGCCGCCTGGTGGAGAAACGTTCTCTGCACTTTTTGCTAACGTTAAGGTAACCGGAAACATGAAACTTATAATAACTGCAACGAGACCAGCTGCAAATGTTCCTATAAGATAAAGTAATATAATGGATTTCATATTAGTTTTATGTCCACTCTTATGTTGAGAGATGGCTGACATAATTAAGAAAAATACCAATATGGGTGCTATGGCTTTTAAGGCTCCTACAAACAAGGATCCTAAAATTACGATGGGTTTTGCTTGTTGTGGAATTGTTATAGCTAATATAATACCTATAACCAAGCCAATAATTATTCGTTTTACTAAGCTTAATTGATTCCACTTGTTTAGTAGTTCTTTCATAAAAATTTCCTCCTAAAGTTAATTATAAAGTCCAACTATACAATTTTATCATGAAACTTGCCTAATGTGAAGTAACAAAGTTCATGAACAAGGCTTATAAATACATGTTGGATAACATAAATGAAGAAAATTACATATATGTATAAATATATTTTTACTAGAAAAACTATAAAAGATGAGATATAGAATATTCTATAATATCCATTGGCATAAAATATTAAATAGGAGGAGCTTTATATGAGTCAAACTACACTAGAAAAGAAAGAAACTATAAGAGAAAGAACAGAAGGGCGAGTTAGCTATCACGACTCTGTAGAAGAAATGCTTAAAAGAATCAGGAAAGATGGTATGTCAAACGTATTTGACAGATGGTTATCTCAAGAAAAAATTAGATGTAAGTTTTGCTTAGAGGGACTGAGCTGTCAATTGTGTTCTCAAGGCCCTTGTAGAATTAATCTTAAAGGAGAACAGAAAAAAGGGGTATGTGGTATTGGCCCAGATGCTATGGCAATGCGAAATATGTTACTTAAAAACATAATGGGAGCTGGAACATATAGCCATCATGCATATGAAGCATTTAGGACCTTAAGAGAAACTGGAGAAGGCAAGACCCCATTTACAATTAAAGATGTGAATAAACTCAAATGGATGTGTCAGAAAGTTGGAATTGATACAAGCGGAGATACTAATAAAATGGCAGTCAATCTGGCAAACTTTTTGGAAGCTGAAATGGGTAAAGATATAGAAGAACCCAGTGTTATGGTAGATGTGTTTTCACCAAGAAAGAGAAAAAAAGTTTGGAAAGATCTTGGAATTTATCCTTCAGGAGTAGTTCACGAAGAGCAAAATGCAGTAGCAAGTTGCTTAACAAATGTTGATGGAGATTATGTATCATTAGCTAAAAAAGCGCTGCGGTTAGGTCTATCAACTATTTATACAGCACAAATAGGACTTGAAATGGTACAGGATATACTTTTTGGCACGCCTACACCCCACGAGGTAAATGTGGACTTAGGAATTATGGATCCAGAGTATGTAAATATAGTATTTAATGGACATCAACCTTGGGCCGGTGCTGCTACTATTCAAAAGGCAAAGATGCAGCAGATACAGGAAAGGGCAAAGGCGGCTGGTGCAAAAGGGCTTAGAATAGTTGGGTCAATTGAAACAGGGCAGGAATTATTACAAAGATTTGAAGTAGATAATGTATTTGTAGGTTTAATGGGAGATTGGCTATCTATAGAACCACTTCTTGCTACAGGTACAGTTGATGTTCTTGCAATGGAAGAAAACTGTTCTCCACCTGCAATAGATCATTATGCTGAGAAATATCAGGTAACCTTAGTAGGCGTAAGCACTATTATAGGTATTCCAGGATTAAATTATTTAATTCCATATAATCCTGAAAAAGTTGATGAAATGGCTGACAAATTGATTGATTTAGCTATTGAAAACTTCAAAAAGAGAAAGGATAATATTACGCCAAAAGTTCCTAAAATAACACAGAAAGCAATAGCAGGGTTTTCTACTGAAGCAGTTTTAAAAGCTTTAGGAAATAAGCTTGATCCACTTGTTGATGTCATTAAAGCAGGAAAGATTAAAGGAATTGTGGCTTTGGCAAATTGTTCAACTCTAAGAAATGGTCCTCAAGATTGGAATACAGTTAACCTGGTAAAGGAATTGATTAAAAAGGATATTTTAGTTGTAGCCGGTGGGTGTGGCAATCATGCTCTTGAAGTAGCAGGATTTTGCAACTTAGATGCAATAAACATGGCTGGCCAAGGATTAAAAGAAGTATGTAATATGCTAAAGATTCCTCCAGTTCTAAGCTTTGGAACTTGTACAGATACGGGAAGAATATCTATGCTTGTTACAGAAATTGCTAATCACCTTGATGTAGATATACCAGATCTTCCTATTGCAGTAACGGCTCCTGAGTGGATGGAACAAAAAGCTACTATAGATGGTTTATTTGCAGTAGCCTATGGGGCATATACACATTTATCTCCGACTCCATTTCTAACAGGTGCAGAAAAGCTTGTAAAGCTTCTTACTGAGGATGTAGAGAGTTTAACAGGAGGTAAAGTTGCATTAGGAGACGATCCAAAAGAGGTAGCTAATAATATTGAAGCACACATATTAAGTAAAAGAAAGGGACTGGGGTTGTAAGGCATTAGGCATTTTCAAATAAATAACTAGTCAGTATGCTAGCATATTTGACTTGCTATTTTCTTTCAAATGCCTTATTAAATGGACGGCTAAAAATAATAGCCGTCCATTTTTAACCCTGAATCTTAGCTTCGGGAACTTAAAAAACAAGAATATGTTTGTGTGTATATGTATTAAATAGAAAGGGAGGTTATTTAAATTTATGAAAATGACTTTTTATTGAGCTGTAAATTGAGCTATAAAATCATCCTCATTATCCCAGGGTAAAACGTCTCCGTCCTCCCGAAGATAATCTAAAATTTGCCATACCCCTTTTTTTGTATAAGAACTTATGCGAAAAATTGTTTTACATCCAGCAAGTTTTAACCATTCCTCTGCCCGATCGGGATTAGCATTAGGTCGGTCTATTTGTGTTACTATACCTATAACTTCACGGTTTACAAGAGGTCTAATATTAGGGGGATATATAGAATAGGGTTCTATGGCACTAAGCAATAGACCTACTACATCTGCTTCATAAGAATATATAGCAAGAGCACTTGCTAACGATCTATTTTCTGCATATTCCCCTGGGGTGTCAATAATTACATCAAAATTATTAATATATTGAGTTTTGTGGTAAGAGATTTCTTGCCCTCTTAAAGTTTGGGTTAAAGTAGTTTTTCCGCATTCGCTCCTGCCAAACAAAATTAATTTTTTCATGTATGATCACCTACGTTCTTGTCATTTCACATGTTGTAAAGCCAAGAAATTCTTTACAATAGTCAATAATTGATTTTACAGCAGACTCAACTTCAGAAATTCCGCCTGTTATAATTAAGGTACCACTAAATCTGTCTACAAATCCTAAATCTAGGTTGCCAGTTTTAGTAGCTATATCTGCCGCAATAATTGCAGTTTCACTAGGAGTCATAGTCATGATTCCAATAGCAGCTTTTCCATAATCAATATTAGGATTTAGCCCTAACTTCTTATATATAATATTGTCAGGACCAGCAATTATATGTGCAAGGGTAATTTGTTTACCTGGAACAGTTTCTTGTATAATTCTCATTTTACCTTCATGCTCTATCATATTTTGTAAATCCATGTAATAGCCTCCTTTTCGACGTATTTTGCTACTAAATTCGACCTATTTTGCTATAACATTTTAATAATAAGGCATTGATGTACAATTGTCAACCAGGCATTTTTAGGCTATACATGGCATATGAATTACAGTTGGAGAAAAATCCTCTTTAATACTTTGCATTAATATGAAATATAAGTAAATAATAATATTTGAAATACGGTTAAAAAACGAACAGTAGTCAAAAAATGAACGCTATTTTTTAAGCATTTTGTTTAAAAAACGAACACAACATAATAAGTTGCATAAAAAAACTACCTAATTTGGATACTTTGGGCAGTGGCATACATATTGCTTATAATAAACAACAACATTAAATATTTCACCATTATTAAAACATCTGCAATTCTCAGTATGAATATAATTGAAATTGGGAATTGCAGATGTAGTTACAAAGGGATGTAAACGTATTTTACTATTAAAATTTTTTTAGATAGAAGGTAAAAAAATGTTTGAAGACATATATAAACAATTAGTAAATGAAGTAGACAAAGGACATCAATGTGTAACATTAACTTATATTGATTTACTTAGTATAGAAGAAGGTTCTATTATAAAAAAAGTTATTCTAACTAAAGAAGATATAGAAAAAAAATCCTTTTCAGTTAATGACAATATTTATGGAAAAATATGCAGTTCTTTAGAAACCGGCAAACTTGAAATGGTTGAAATAGGAGAAAATAGGAATGTTTTAATTGAACCATTTGTTCCTAAACCACGTTTAGTTGTTTTTGGTGGTGGACACATAGCAAAGCCAGTGACAGAATTTGCATCAAGAGTGGGATTTTCTGTTACAGTTATAGATGATAGACCTTTCTTTGCCAATAAACCAAGGTTTCCTGAAGCAGAAAAAGTCATCTGTGAAAGTTTCGAGAAATCTTTCGATTTAATCAACTTGGAAAAGTGTGATTATATAGTTATTGTAACAAGAGGTCATAGATATGATGGAGTTGTTTTACGTAAAGTCTTAAAGTACGATCTTAGTTACGTTGGAATGATAGGCTCAAGGCGTAGGGTAACTGCTATGAAAAAAGAGCTATTGGAAGAGGGATTCTCCAAAGAGAAGTTGGAATTAGTTAATGCTCCAATTGGCATAGATATAAATGCTATTACTCCAGATGAAATAGCTATTTCTATAATAGCACAGCTTATAAACTTCAAAAATAAAGAAACCATGAGCAAATTTGGTAAGAATTTTGCTATTCCGGAGTTTGATAAAGAAGTACTAAAAAATGCATCTGAAAAATCACCAAAACCTAAAGCATGTATAACTATACTTTCATCTAAAGGATCAGTTCCTAGAAAAGCAGGAGCCAAAATGATTACTTATCCTGATGGTATGAGTGTCGGAACTATAGGTGGAGGATGCAGTGAATCCTCTGTGCTGCAAAAGGCAAGAGAAATGATGAGGAAAACTACAGGCGAAAGGAGTTTTTTCATAGAGCATGTGGATATGACCGGAGATGTTGCTGAATCTGAAGGAATGGTTTGTGGGGGAACTATGGAGGTATTAATAGAGGTAATTTAGAGAGGAGTTGAATTACAATGAAAAAGATTAAAACTAAAGAAGCTGTAGGTCATGTACTTTGTCATGACATTACACAAATTATTAAGGGAGTAAAAAAAGGTGTCGCATTTAAAAAAGGACATATTGTTACTGAAGAAGATATTCCTGTTTTATTATCAATAGGAAAAGAAAATCTCTATATATGGGAAAAACGAGAGGGAATGCTTCACGAAAATGAAGCAGCAAAAATTCTTTATAATATTTGTAAAAATGATTATATGTGTCCTTCTGAGATTAAGGAAGGAAAAATTGAGTTAATTGCTGAAGAAGATGGTGTACTTAAAGTTGACATTGAAAGGCTTTGTAAAGTCAATTCACTTGGCGAAATGATGATTGCTACCCGTCACAATAACTTTCCGGTTAAAAAAGGTGATAAATTAGCGGGTACACGTATTATCCCTCTTGTAATTGAACAAGAGAAAATGGATAAGGCTGTTGAAGCTGCAGGAGATAAACCACTTATGAAAATTATGCCATTTAAGCATAAAAAAGTAGGTATTGTAACTACAGGAAGTGAGGTCTTTTATGGAAGAATAAAGGATACTTTTGGTCCGGTTATCAGAGAAAAACTTGCGGAATATGATACAGAAGTTTTAGGACAAAAGATTTTAAATGATAACCCAAATGAAATTACTCAAGCTATCAAGGACTTTGTTAATGAGGGAGCAGAATTAGTAATATGCACAGGTGGAATGAGTGTTGACCCCGATGATACAACACCAAGTGCAATAAAAAATACAGGTGCAAAAATTGTTTCTTATGGTGCTCCTGTGCTTCCTGGTGCAATGTTTTTGCTATCATATTACAAAAATACAATTCCAATTTTAGGATTGCCAGGTTGTGTAATGTATGCAAAACGTACCATTTTTGACCTAGTTCTTCCAAGAGTCATGGCAGATGATAAGATAACTCTAAAAGATCTTGCAAGCCTTGGACATGGTGGCTTATGCCTTTCATGTGATGTTTGTTCCTTCCCTAATTGTGGATTTGGAAAATAGATGTTATAGACAGTAAATTAAATTCCTTTATATATAATGGAAATAATATTATGTAGAAATCTTTTAAATATAATATATAATTTACATATATAATTTAGTATAATAAAAATATATATTATATATGGATTTAAAGTAGGCGATAACAAATTGGCCCTTTTCCATAAGGAGGGTAGTGCTGTGAAACAATATCAAATAATATATAATAATTTTGAAAAAATGCAGCATTTTATTTATAGCAATAATATCAATAATAGTGATAATGTTTTGATTCAGATTTTTACAGCAGTAATAGAAATGGAATTTATTAAGGACCTCACAGATAAAATAACATCCATATTGCCCAAAGCAGAAATTATAGGTGCAACAACTGCTGGAGAAATATATGAAGGAAACGTGTTTAGTAAAACTACAATAATATCGTTTTCTGTTTTTGAAAAAGTGAGAGTTAAGGCAAAGCTTTTAAGTAATAAGAATGAATATAAGTTAGGAGTAAATATTGTTAAAGAATTAAGTGAAGATGATACAAAAGCTATTATATTATTTTCTGATGGTTTGATCACAAATGGTTATGAAATTATTAAAGGTATAGAATCGGAAAATAATGAGATTATTGTTTGTGGTGGTAAAGCTGGTGATAATGGATATTTAAAGAAAACTTTTGTATTTACAAAGGAAGGCATTACGGAAAATGGTGTGGCAGCAGCTTCACTTACTGGAAAAAATTTAAGTATTACCACAGAACGCAGTTTTTCATGGTCACCTATTGGAAAATTAATGACTGTTACTAAAGCATTAAATAATAGAGTCTTTACAATAGATAATATTAAGGCAATTGATATTTACAAAAAATATCTTGGAGATGAAGTAGCCAAAGATTTGCCTATGTCTGCAACTGAATTCCCGTTAATGATTAAGAGAAATGACACCTACTTAGCAAGAGTGGCTTTTGGGTGCTATGATGATGGATCTTTGAGCTTTCTTGGAGATGTTAAAGTTAATGACAAGGTTCAGTTTGGTTATGGAAATATAAATATGATAACATCTCAAGCTTTAGAAATGACTAATAGATTAAAAAATAAGAATATCGAAGCAATTTTTATTTATTCCTGCTCAGTGAGAAGAAATTTTATGCAGAATAAAATTGGTATTGAAACATCTGCTGTAAATAATATTGCTCCAACTTTTGGATTTTTTACTTATGGTGAATTTTTTACCTTTAACCATTCAAATGAACTTTTAAATACAACAATGACAATATTAGGAATTTCTGAAGGCAACCAAACTTCTCATGAAAATGTATCTATATCTAATAATGAGAATGAAAACTCCTCAAAAAGCTTTTTCGAGGGAAAAGATTTTGGTGTAATTAAAGTGTTTACTAATCTTGTAAATCAAGTTACAAAGGAATTACAGGAAGCTAATAATGTATTAGAAAAACAAAAATATAAAGTAGAGCAGATGAATAATGCCACAAAAGCTATTATGGAAATAAATAGCCACATGTTGTCTTCCTGTGAAATTGATAACTTATTTCAAATGATACTTTGTAAGGCATTAGACGTAATTCCAAGTGGTACTATGGGAAGCATTTTATTTATGAAAAGTGATAAATTAGTTTATAAGGCAACAAAGGGATATTTTCCTGATAAAATAAAAGGAACAGGATATGATTTAAAGGATTTGTACCTATATAAAGTTAATGATATGAACGTTAAAGAATTTCGTAATCCTATAGTAATAAGTGATCTAGAAAAAAATCTGTTTAACGAAAAAGGTAAGTACGATTCATGGAAAAAGTTATTAGTTAAATGTCCTCATGAACTTTTAACTTGTGGTATATGTATTGATGGATGTGTCAAAGGATTTATTCATATATTTAATATAGATGAGAAAAAAAGTTTCAATGAGGATGACAAAAAGTTGTTGAAGTATTTGTCCTATGATATTGCTATAGCTTTTAAAAATGCGGAATTGTTAGAAAATATTCTATATATGTCTAGATATGATAGCTTAACTAAAATATATAACAGAAGCTATTTTAATAAGTTGTTAGGTGAAATTTTACATGAAGCAAAAATTTCAGAAAGTATTTTTGTTATATGCATAATAGACTTAAATAATCTTAAAGTTATTAATGATACCTATGGTCACATTATAGGTGATGAAGTCCTTGGCCAATTTGCAAATATGTTTAAGAAAGAAATTCGTGAAGCGGATATTTTCGCGAGAGTCGGTGGAGATGAGTTTGCAGTAGTGTTTGTAAACAAAGATAAGAATAGTGTAATTAATATTATAAGTAGGGTTTCCCAGATATTTAAAGATTGTCCTTTTAATTTAAATGGAGATAAAAAGGAGATTAGTTTTGCCTATGGGCTTTCTCAGTTTAAAGATGATTCAGATGATGTTAGCGAACTTTTAAAAATAGCTGACAAAAGAATGTATGAAAAAAAGAAGAGAATGAAGGATAGAAGAAAAATATGATGTATAATTTGTGCTATACATCATATTTTTAGATATTATTTTTTATTTATTGGAAAATACACTTCTGTTACAAATTCATTGTGACTGCATTTAGAATCAGGACCTTTGATGTATTCATCATGAGGAGGTCCAGCTATTTTATAGGAATTTTTATTTATCCAGTCAAGAAGTTCAGCATAAGCTTCACCAATTTCACTATAAGGACCTACAAAAGTTGTGTGAACATATAAACCACCTTTTAAAATTTTAGTTGATGAAGTGGTCGTTTTTAATTGCCTATTTACTGGAATGCACACTTCTATATCTGCATTATTTTCATCAAAACCTCTGTCGAAATTTTGGTCAAAATCTTGATAATAATAAAGCGTTCTTATATTTCCTGCTGGCGAAAGACCATTTCTATAAATACTTTCAAAAACCTTACCTATTAAGTTGCCTATATTATCCATTGAAATTGTGTCTCTTATACTTAAAACTGTTATATCTTTTAAAGTGTCAATTGAAATATTAAAATTTCTTTTAGAATTCATAATATCCTCACCTTTCTGTAATTGATCCATCGAATTTTTAAGCTGAAATAAAATATTATTGTATTGCTGTATTTCAACCTCAAGGAAAACTATCTGTTTTGATAGTAATTTCTTTAAAGTAATGTTGCTTTTGTCTTCCATAATTTGTTTTATTTTATCCAATGAAAATTTATATTTTTTAAGCCTATTTATTTTTAGAATGTCTTGTACTTGATGCTTTTCATAATATCTATACTGATTTTCCGGATTAACAAAAGTTGGTTTGATCAATCCAATTTTATCGTAATGTCTAAGCATTTTAGTTGAAGTATTTCCAATTTTCGAAAATTGTCCTATAGTGTACATAAAAATCTCCTTTAATTTATTTCCTTCGAAGTGATTAATTATATTTTAAACTTTACCATAATGTCAAAGTCAATAGGAATATAATCAAAAATTGAATTATGGTATTTCATATGAAAAACTATGCTATAATTTTTAGTAGAATAAAAAATTTAATTTATTGTTGGAGGTTTATTCTATGAAAAAAGTTTATTTTAAGGCTATTGATTCATACTCTAAAACAGAAGAGATAAGTGATGCTGCTGGCAAACTCTTAAAAAAAGTAGTGAAAGAGGAACATATAAGTCTTGAAAAATTCATACCTCTTAAAGTCCATTTTGGAGAAAAGGGTAATAATACTTTTATACAATCGAAAAATTTTGCCGGTATAATAAATTATTTAAAGGCAAATAACATAGATAGTGCATTTATAGAGACGAATGTTCTCTATAGAGGTGAAAGAACTACGAGGGAAAAACATTTGAAACTTGCAAAAGATCATGGATTTACTGAGCTACCTGTAATAATAGCTGATGGTGAATACGGAGAAGATTTTGAAGAAATTGAAATCAGTAAAAAAAATTTTAACAAATGTAAGGTAGGAAAAGAAATTGCAAACAAAAAACAGCTTATTGTCTTAAGTCACTTTAAAGGTCATATACTTGCTGGTTTTGGAGGTGCTATAAAACAACTTGGAATGGGATGTGCATCAAGAGGGGGAAAACTTGCCCAACACGCAAATTCTGTACCTAAAATTAACTTCTTTAAATGTAAAGGATGCAGCGCTTGTGCAAAAAAGTGTCCTCAAAATGCCATAACCGTAAATAGAAAGGCAAAGATCAATAAAGACAAATGTGTTGGTTGTGCTTCTTGTATGGTAATATGTCCACAGGGAGCTATTTATCACAGCTGGCTTGGATCTATGACTAAATCTTTTAATGAAAGACTTGCAGAATATGCTTATGCCGCAGCAAAGGGAAAGAAAAATATTTACATAACCTTTGCTTTTAATATAACTAAAAATTGTGACTGCGAAGGACACAATATGAAACCAATAGCAAAGGATATTGGAGTTTTTGCTTCAACAGATCCTGTGGCTATTGATAAGGCTTGTCTTGATACTCTTGATAAGAATAATGGTAGAATTATATTTAAAAGGGGAAGATATACTCTTGACTATGGGGAAAAAATAGGTTTAGGTAGTAAAGATTATGAGCTTATTGAAATAAATTAGATTATATCCATAAAGATTATATATTTGGCATTTATAAAAGCATTAAAAAGTTAAATAGGTGTAATGGAATAAATGGTGTTTTTTTAGTTAAAATATATGTATGCTGAAATATAATTGAGAGGTGTAAATATAATTATGGATGAGAAATTATTACAAAGGTTTAAAGATAAATTGAAATCACAAAAAGATGCAGCTTATGATTTATTAGATCAGATGGAAAAGAATGAAACAATAAAATCCAATGCAGAACTGTCTACAGAGCTGTCTTTTTATGACAATCACCCAGCAGATAATGCCAGCAGCATATTTGACAAGGAAAGAGGGCTAGCTTTTCAAAAAAATGAAGAATTTATTATAGAGAAGATAGATGATGCCTTAAAAAAAATAGAAGAAGGTACTTATGGCATATGTGAAGTCTGTGGTAAGAAAATAGATATAGATAGATTAGAATTCCTTCCATATGCAGAGCGCTGTATTGACTGCCAGCAAAGTATAGATAATTCAAAACCTGATGAAATGAACAACAGACCTTCAGAAGAAGATGTCCTTAAGGATACCTGGAATAGAGGATACCATGGAGACCACGATCAGGTTGGATTTGATATAGAAGACAGTTACCAATCAGTTAACAAGTTTAATAGAAGAAAAAATATAGTTGAAGAATATGAGGATGAGGATGAAACATATGTTGATCCTATAGAGAGAATAAGTAATGAGGAGTATAAAAATCAATTACCTTAAGAAAATCAACAGTTTAAACTTTAGACATTCTGCAAGTGTTATTGCAGGAGTGTTTTATGGTAATATAAAAAGATTGCAATCAAGTTACATAAAGTAAAACTTGTGCAATCTTTTTTATTATTGAATATAGGTTAAGTATTTTGAGGAAGACCAGCCTTCAATTCCATTTATACTGATTTTATACCAGCTGCCATCTGAAGTTTGGCCAATTTTCTGTGCATATTGTCCTTGAGAGAGTACTCCAATTATTTGTGCTGTGGAAGATGAATTTGACCTTATATTTAACTGGTATGCACCACTAATAGTTATATATTGATTTGTTGGTACTGCACCAAGAATATTTCCCCACATCCATCCTGTTTGTCCATTGTAAGTAACTTGATACCATCCATTTGAATAATCCGCTAATTTTAAAATAGTACCTTTTGGAATGGTAGTTAAAATAGAGTAACTTGTTGATGGGTTTGTCCTTAAGTTCACATAATTTGTTACATTTGCAACTTGTGCATATCCGCCAACTTTAAATTTCAAATTTGATGAAGTATCAGAAGTTGTATTATTTTGATTTACTGGTGCTGCACCAAGAATATTTCCCCATATCCATCCTGTTTGCCCATTATAAGTAACTTGATACCATCCATTTGAATAATCCGTTAATTTTAAAATAGTACCTTTTGGAACAGTGGTTAAAATAGCATAACTTGTTGATGGGTTTGTTCTTAAATTTGCATAACTTGTTACATTTGCAACTTGTGCATATCCACCAATTTTAAATGTAGAAGATTGTGTAGTAGTTCCAGTTGTTTGAGAAGATGCATCTTCAACTATATTTATATAACGTGCAGGTATATATCCCTGATTAATTGTGTTCATGCTTATAAAATATCTTTTAGCACCTTGTATTCCGCCGTAAGTTTGATCTGGTGTTGATTCATAGGTAAATGCACCTTGTACTCCATTTAAAGTTCCCCATTTATCAAAGATAACTACATGATCACCTGGTTTGTCTAGGATATCCATGTGTTGTAGACTGTTTAAATCAATTTTTTTAAAATAGTTGTTTAATAAGGTGCTTGTTGATTGTTTATAATCTGCAATATTAAAAGAAGCTTGTACAAAACCAGAGCAATCCATTCCTGCAGTTCCAGGTATATATCCTAGTCCACCACCTGTATTTACGTTTCCTGTAAAGGCACCTTTGTTAACTGCATCAAGAAAGCTTGTCCACGGAGCATTGTAAGAAGTGGTATTAATTCCGTCAATACCGCCCCAAGCATAAGGTATACCTTTAAAAGTAGCTGTTGTTACACCTTTAAACTGATTTGGCAGTGTAACACTTGATGAATATTGAGAAGATATATTGCTATTTCTATTTGCAGAGTATGTCCAGGTTAAATCCACTAAACTTGTGGCCCTTTGCTCAACTTGAGTTCTTGATATTGGAGTTTGTGCAGCTGCACTTACTTTGTAAAAAGGCACACTCATTACTGAGGTAAATGCAATTAATGGAACTAAAATTTTAGCTAAGCTTTTTTTCATTTTTTCCATCCTTTCAAGAATATTTTGAAAACGTTCAATATTAGAACCTAATTAAATTATAATAATACAATTCTATGTTATCAATCATCAAAAGTTGGAATGACCTAACACCAAAATGTATTTAAGGTGTAATATACCAAACTCCAGACACTATACCCGTTGTTTTTTTAATCTATATTTGTTATAATACATATATAACAAATATAAGAATTATAACAAATATAGTATATAAAAGAGGGGGAGCATTATGCTAAATAGAAATACTAAATTAAGTGTTGTGCTAGCTTTAGCAACTTGTACTTTTTTATCTTATCCTGCTTATGCAGAGGACAACTTTAGTGTACAAAGATTATATGGCAGTGACAGATATGAGACCTGCAGTAATATAGCTAACTATTTTCAGCAAGGACAATTGGACAGTGTAATAGTTGCAAGTGGGGAACAATTTGCAGATGCACTTTCAGCTGGATGTCTACAGAAATTAGGAAATTCTCCTACAATGCTTGTAGGTAAAAATATAAAAAGTAGTGATAAAACATTAGGTTATATTGAAAATCATTTAAAAAAAGAAGGAACTATATATATTTTAGGAGGGCAAGCTTCTGTAAATAGTGAATTTGAAAGGTATTTTAAAGAAAGAGGCTTTAATAAAATAATAAGATTAGGTGGAAAAGACAGATATGAAACTAATGTAAAAGTAGTAAGCAAAATAGATGTAAAGGAAGGAACTCCAGCAATTGTAGCAAATGGTGACAATTTTCCTGATGCTTTAAGTATAGCGAGCATAGCTTCATATAAAGGATATCCTGTTTTTATAACTCCTTCTGGAAACCTGCCAAATGAGATAGAAGAAAAAATTAAGAAAATTAAGCCTTCTAAGGTATATGTTATAGGAGGAATCAGTTCTGTAAGCAGCAATATAGAGAGTAAATTGAAAGAAGTATCACAAAATGTAGTGAGAATAGAAGGTAAAGATAGATATGAAACTTCTATAAATATATGCAAATATTTCAATAAAGATTTGAAAAGATTAGTAGTCGCAAGTGGAAAAAACTTTCCAGATGCACTTTCTGGTATTGCTCTTTCTGCTAAATTTAAGGCACCTATAGTAATAACTGATGAAAGTAATGTAGAGGAACTTAAATCTTATATACAGGATCAAAAGTTGGATAAAATTATAATACTTGGAGGAGAAAATATGATTTCTAAAGATGTAGAGGATATTTTGAATCCCCTGAGCTTAAAATCTAAAGCTCAGGATTTTATGAAATGTTTGCTAAATAAGAAAATAGATGAGGCTGTGGAAGGATTAAGCACTGATTTAAGATCCGGATATGGAGAAAGCATAATGAAAAGTTGTTTTTCCAGTATGAGCTTTAAAGGAATGGATGCAAAACCTTTAAATATAAAGCAGGAAAAGCTGCCTCTTGGTAACATGGTTACATTAACATATAAAGTAGAAGGGCTTCCTACAAATTTAAATATAAAAATAAAATATGATAATGATGGAAAAATATATGATTTCACATCTGAAGCTGCCACAGTGGGAAGTAATTATAAACTTCCATCTTATGTGAATACAGATGCTTTTACTGAAAAAAATGTGGCTATAGGAGATGAAAAGTATAAACTTCCAGGAGTATTGAGCATACCTAAAGGAAAGGGACCATTCCCGGCAGTAGTGCTTGTCCACGGAAGTGGCGCTAATGATATGGACGAGACCTATGGGGACACAAAGGTGTTTAAGGATATATCGGCAGGACTTGCTTCAAAGGGAATTGCAGTGATTCGCTATAATAAGAGGTCAAATGAATATCCATCTTTAACTGCAATAGATACAAAACTTGATTTAAATAAGGAAACAGTAAATGATGCAGTAGATGCAGTGAAATTATTAAAGAAAACTAAAGAAATTGATTCTAGCAAGGTCTTTGTTTTAGGACACAGTCAGGGGGCAATGCTTACACCAACTATATTAAAAGATTGCGGCAATAGCGGGGCAGCTGGTGGAATAATGATGGCAGGGCCAGTAGATTTTTTAGACACATTTTTAGAGCAAAGTAAATATTTGAATTCAATAGGATATATGGATGAAAATAATCTAAAGTATATACAAAACTTATATGACTTAGTAAAAAACAATAAAGATTTTCCTAAAAATATAGCTGAAAATACTATAATTTTTCATGCATATCCCTATTATTGGTTAAGTGTTAAGAATTCAACTCAAGTGCAGGATGCAGTAGATATAAAAAATCCCCTGCTTATTCTTCAAGGAAAGAGGGATTATCAAGTAGCTGCTTCCAATTTAGAAAAGTGGAAGAATATATTGAAGAATAAACAAAATGTTGAATATAATTCTTATGATAAGCTAAATCACTTTTTTATAGAAGGAGAAGGCAAGATGACTCCTGAGGAGTATGGAAAGGGTAATGTACCAAAGTATGTTGTAGACGATATAGTAAACTGGATTAGCAAATATTCTAAATAGAGATTTTTAACGGGCCACCCATTTTAAGGGTGGTCATAATTAGAATTAAAGATATGATTCAGTAAAATGATTTAGTTTTTAAATTTGATAACTAACTACTTCATTGTCTAGACTGTCAATGTATTCATGAAGTATTTTTTTTAGATTTAATACATCTTTCATCTCGTAGTATCCGGACTTTTTATAAATGTAGTTTACTGCATTAAGAGCTCCTAGTGAAAAAGCTTTTTTTGAAAATGATTCATGACTTATTTCTATTTTGTCATTTTCACCAATTATAAGAACTGAATGTTTTCCTACTATACCTCCAGCACGTACAGAATTTATTGGAATAGGTTTATTTTCCACTCCAGATATTTGAAGACCATGTTCTATTTCATCGTATAATTTTAATGCAGTTCCCGAAGGGGAGTCTTTTTTGTTTTTATAGTGCATTTCTACGATTTGAAAGTCGTAATTATTTAATATAGTAGCTGCAATATTGCTTAGTAACATTAGAACGTTTACTCCTAAAGTGATGTTTGGTGCATAAACTATGCCGTTTTTAAACTTATAAGGTATATTTTTAAGTTTCTCAATATGTTCTTTTGAAAAACCTGTTGTACCTATTACTATATTTACTTTCATTTCTGATAGTATAATGGCATTTTTTATGGCAGCTTGAGGGTTTGAGAAGTCTACTACAACGTCTGGCTTCGTTTTAAAAATAGTAGCTTGGAGCTCATCAGAAGTAGTTATTTTTACATCTGTTTTAGAATTACCAAGTAGCTCTCCTAAATTCATTCCCCTTTTTTCACTATTAGGACTGCAGATTGCAGCTACTATTTTCATGTTACTTTGTTGTAAAACAGCTTCCGCAATATATTTTCCTGTCTTACCTAAACCGATTAGACCTACTTTGATCAAATAAATTACCTCCTTTTTGACGTTTACAAGAAAGCTTCAAGTATTGACGCCATTTTTGTTATTTATCTTATTTTAAATTTAGTGACAACTTCATTTTATCATATAAGTTGTCACTTGTCATTAATAGCTAATATGTGTTTATAATTTATACATAACTTTAATTAATTCTACTTTACTGTAGATCAGGGGTTCATATGAAATTTTAATTGCTAATTCCAACAAATTGTTAAATTATTATTTACATAATATAAATAATAATTTATACTTAGTATTGATTTATAAGGATTTTATTGGAAGGAGGCTTTGCTTCAAGTTACAAAATAATTTGAAGTAAAATTTAAAATGTCGTTGCAAAATGTTACAAAACCTGTATACCAGAAGATAGCAATTGATATAGCTAATAGAATATTGGATGGTGATTTTTCTATAGGGGATAAACTTCATGGTAGATCATCTCTTTCAAGCCATTATAATGTTTCTCCTGAAACTATAAGAAGGGCCATTATGCTTTTAAATGAAATGGACATTGTAGAAGTAATAAAGGGAAGTGGAATTATTGTTAAGTCTGTGGATAATTGTTTGAAATTTATAAATAAATTTAAGGACATAGGTTCTATGAATAAATCTAAAGATGAAATTTTAGATTTATTAAATGATAGAAATGAAATTGAAAAAAAGATTGGTGAAAAAATCAACGAACTTTTAGACTATTCAAATAGGTTTGTAAACATTAATCCATTCATGCCTTTTGAATTTAAGATATATAAGGGACTCAGTGTTATAGGGAAAACTATATGTGAAAGTAAGTTTTGGCAAAATACTAATGCTACTATAATAGGTATACGTAGAGAAGGAAATTTAATACTTTCTCCAGGACCTTATGCTGTATTTAAAGAGGAAGATATTTTTTTAGCAATAGGTGAAGAAGATGTGTATTATAAAATCAAAAAATTTCTTTATGGAGATAATAATTAATAATATTTCTAAAATTTAGTTTTTAAAGCTTTTGATGAAAGAAAAAAGAAAACTTTAAATCAGTTAAAGACAAACCAAGAACTCTGTTCATATCTGTTGACGTAATGTATCATTTGATGATATATTATTAAATGATACATGGGGGCAAGAATGGCTAGAAATGATTCTTTACAAATTGCTGAACTAATGCTTACTGTTTAAATGGGTGCATTGATTTTTATGTTTATATTGTATATAATGTATATATACAATATAAACATATTTCAGTAAGTAGAATGTAGGAGAGAATTATTTAAAAGTAGGAGGGAAAGCTAAATGTCAGAAGAAAATTTAGAAAAAAATAAAGATGGAATTTTAAAAAATATTATTGGTGTTATAGTTTCGCCAAGAGAAACTATGGAAAGAGTTAATAAAAATCCTAAAGTATGGAGATACTTAATACCTGTAACACTAATTCAGTTAATTGTTGCTATAATAGAAATACCCAAACTTACAAGTTTTGCTGTTTTACAAGCTCAACAAGTGCCAAACTTTTCTCAAGCTGCAATTCCAATTATAAAAACTGGGGCTATAATTTTTACGGTAATTAGTGCATTAATTACGCCGGCATTATTTGCATTAATAATTAGTGCTGTTATTAAACTTATAGCTTCTATTTCAAAAGAAACTGGAAACTTTAAGAATTTATATTGTATAAATATTTTAGCCTATGTTCCAGTTTTAATAGGTGGAATTTTAACTGCAATAATAATGCTTTTTACAGAACCACAAAATATAAAAAATATTTCAACCAGCCTTACATTGGTTTTAAGTTCATCAACAGATATGAAAAGTACAATTTATAAATTGTTTTCATGTATAGATTTTTTCTATATATGGAGTGCAGTGATATCAACAATTGGTACTTCCATTGTGTTTAAAATGAAGACAAAAAAAGCAGCAATTATAGTTTTTGTGATTTACGCTGCTGCAGTATATGTTTTTAAAGTTTTAATTTAAAAACATTGTTGAAATTGAATAGTGCTTTGTGCAGCTAGATAAGCTGGCATTGTTTTGTGCAGTGTCAGTTTTATCTTTATCCGATGACTACCTGCTCTAATACTTCCACTTTTCTAAGTGTAAGTAAAGAGCAGCTACGTCCCTGGATAACGATTTCTAAGCATCAGGTGGAGTCAAAACTCCATCTGATGCCAAGAACTCTGTTTATTTCAATAGTTTGAAAAAAAGTTTATAATTCTTAGTAAGGCTGTAAGAAAAAATGGGGAGGAAAATAAATGAAACTTAAATTGAATTTTGTAAAAGACAAGAAAAAATTAGCAATTATAGTAGCTGTTATATTTATAATTACAGCTATAGGAATATCTTCTTATGTAAAGTCGAGAAAATCACAAGGTAAGAAAGTAACTATATCCAAGGTAATCAAAAGAAATATAGTCCAAAGTACTACGGTTTCAGGAAGTATAGAACCGAAATATAGTAATGATATAACTTTAAATAACACCCAGAAGGTAGCGAAAGTTTTAGTAACTGAGGGACAACAGGTTACAAAGGGAGATATTCTAGTTCAAATGGATACATCTGACTATGATAGTGAACTAAAAAAGTTAAAGATTGATTTAAAGAATGCTCAAAATGCGGTATCACAATCGCAAGCAGTACCAGGGGCTAGTAAAGATAATACAGGCAATCAAACAGATTCAATTAAAGCTGAAATAGACAATTTAAATGCAAAAATAGAACAAAGTAATATAAGAGCTAATATAGATGGAAGAGTAATGAGAGTTGATGCTAAGGAAAATCAAGTGCCTAAAGCAGGAGATATGGTTATTGTGGATGATATTTCACAATACAAAGTTTCTATAGCTATGAGTCAATATGATGCTATGAAAGTTGCAAAAGGACAAAAAGCTATTGTTAAAATAAAAGGTAATGATCAAAAAAAATATACTGGTTCAGTTACAGATGTGGGACAAATAGCTCAAGTTAAGGCTGATGCTAAGGCTACCGGCCAGGAAGCTAAAGTAAATGTAATAGTGACTCTAGATAAAGCAGATGATAGTATAAAAGTAGGTTATGAAGCAGATGCAGAAATTGTATTTAATGAAAAGAGAAATGTAGTTTGTATGGGATTTGATAGTGTGAAAGAAGAAAAAGGTACAAAGAAAAAATATGTTTACATAGTGAATAGCAAAAATAAGGTTTCAAAAAGATATATAAGCACAGGTATAGAGACAGATGATTATATGGAAGTTATAGATGGTCTTAATGAAGGAGAAAAATATGTATCAAATCCTCCAGATACTCTTAAAAATGGAGATATTGTAGAGACTCAAGCAGGAGGGAACAATAAGTGATAATTAAATTGGAGAATTTAGTTAAGATATATGATACTGGTGCCGTAAAGCTTAAAGCTCTAAAGGAAATTAATTTAGAAATTCAAAAGACAGAATATGTAGCTATAATGGGGGCATCAGGATCAGGTAAGTCTACTCTTATGAATGTACTTGGTTGTTTAGATAAACTTACAGATGGAAAATATTATTTAGATGGTGTAGATATATCATCATTAGACGATAACAGTTTAGCTGATATAAGAAACAAGAAAATAGGTTTTGTATTTCAAGCATTTAATTTACTTCCAAAACTTACAGCTATAGCTAATGTGGAATTACCCATGATGTATGCAGGGGTATCTAAAAAAGAGAGAGAGAAAAAAGCTAAATGGGCTCTAGATAGAGTTGGATTATCTCATAGACTTCATCATAAACCTAATGAAATGTCTGGTGGACAAAAACAGAGGGTGGCTATTGCAAGATCTTTAGTAAATGATCCATCTATAATACTGGCAGATGAACCTACAGGAAATTTAGACAGCGTTTCCAGTGAAGAAATAATGGAGATTTTTCAGCAATTAAATGATGAAGGAGTAACTATTGTTATGGTTACACATGAACCTGACATAGCTATGCATACAAAAAGAACCATAGTTTTTAAAGATGGAACTATAATTTCAGATAATCCAGTAGAAAAAAGAACCATAGTTGGGGGGCAGAAATAATATGAATGTTGAAGAAAGCTTTCAATCTGCACTACAAAGTATAAAATCAAATAAATTAAGATCTTTTTTAACTATGCTGGGAATAATAATTGGAATATCTTCTGTAATTACTATAGTATCTATGGGTGCTGGGGCAAAACAATATATTACAGGACAATTTGAGGGTATGGGAAGTAACGTAATTAATCTCCAGCTTAACCAGTCATCAGATAGTGCTATACAAAAAAGAGATTATTTTACTATGGATGATGTAGATCTTATAAAGGAGAAAATACCTGAAGTTACATCAGTTGTTCCTACGCTTGGAGGAGATGGAAACTTGAAAAATGAAAATAGATCCAAGCGTGTCCAAATCGTGGCATCAACGGAAGGCTATAATAAACTTTCAAATGTAAAAATGGTTAATGGAAGATTTTTAAAAGAACATGATGTAGAGGTAAGGTCAACTGCAGCAATTATAGATGAAAAAACAGCTGTAAAATTATTTCACAATGCAAATGATGCTCTTGGAGAAAGTATCAAATTAAGTTCAGATGACCAAGATATAGATTTAAACATAGTTGGAGTATGTAAAGATCCAAATGGCAATCTCGGGTCTATGTCAGATAATGCTCCCGGCACAATATTTATACCTATAACTATTGCTGATAGAATACTTACAAATACCGATATTGGTTATATGTCAGTAATGTTATCTGACATGAATAAAGCTGAAGAAATAAGTTCCAAAATGGTAAAAATTCTTGGAAATAAACATCAAAACAAAAACAAGTACACAGCTCAAACTGGATTTAAAGAGCTTGAGAATCTAAATAAATCATTATCTGTTATAACAGGTGTATTAGGTGCTATTGCAGCTATATCACTTTTAGTTGGTGGTATAGGTGTTATGAACATAATGCTTGTATCTGTGACAGAGAGAACTAGAGAAATAGGCATAAGAAAAGCTATTGGGGCAAAAACTAGAGATATAAAAGTACAATTTTTAATGGAGTCTATAATACTGTGTCTTATAGGTGGAACTATTGGAACTATATTAGGTATAACAATAGGTAAAATTGCAGGTTCTTTCTTAAAGATGCCTGTACCAGTGTCATTTAAAATAATATTTATAGCATTTTCATTTTCCTCAGCAATTGGTATATTCTTTGGGCTGTACCCGGCAAGCAAAGCAGCCAAGTTAGATCCTATTGAAGCTTTAAGATATGAATAAAAATTTCTTAATTTGTTTTGAAAAGGTCATATAATATGATTAGAAGAAAGTTAAAGTATGGGAGTGAATTTATGGACAGTGAAAAGCAGCAATTGAGTATTGAAGCAGCAAGGTTATACTATAAGTCAGATTATAGTCAACAGCAAATTGCATCCCAACTTGGAATATCAAGGCCTACTGTATCCAGGCTTTTGCAGTATGCTAAAGAAAAGGGATTTGTAAAGATTGATATTGTAGATCCTTTTGATGATTTAGATAATATGTCACGTCAATTAAAGAAAAAATATAAACTAAGAGATGTTCGCGTTGTTTTTTCGCCAAAGGATGATTATGAACTTATAAGAGAGTATATTGGCAAAGAGGCAGCAGAATATTTAAGTGAAATTTTAAAAAATGGTGATATGCTTGGAGTAAGTTGGGGAACTACTATGTATGAAGTTGCAAAGAATCTTGAGCCTAAAAATCTTAAGGGAATTGAAGTAATTCAGTTAAAAGGAGGCATTAGTTATTCGGAAGTAAATACATATGCTTTTGAAACTATTGAACTATTTGCAGAAGCATTTCATACGATACCAAGGTATTTGCCTTTGCCCGTGATTTTTGACAATTCAACTATAAAGGAAATGGTTGAGCATGATAGAAATATTAAGAATATTATAGAAATGGGAGCAAATGCCAATATAGCAATTTTTACGGTTGGTACAGTAAGGGATGAGGCATTACTATTTCAATTAGGATATCTAAATGAGTCAGAGAAGAAGAAGTTAAAACAAGAAGGTGTAGGAGATATTTGCTCAAGATTCTTTGATGAAAATGGTAGAATCTGTGATGAAGAGATAAATGATCGTACTATAGGTATATCACTAGAAAATTTAAAGAAAAAGGAAAAGGCAATTTTAGTTGCAGGGGGATCACATAAAGTAGAGGCAATTAAAGGAGCCTTAAAAGGGAAAAATGCTAATATATTGATTACAGATAAATATACTGCCAGAAAACTTTTAAAATAGGCATATGAACTAAATTTCATATACCTATTTACAAATGTTCAAAAAAGATTTATTATGTAAGTGTAATAGAAATTGAGGGGAGGATACAAATTTAATGGATTATACAAATTTAGTTTCTAAGGCTTTTGAAGGAAGAAAAAATGCTTATGCTCCTTATTCCAACTTTAAAGTTGGAGCAGCTGTACTTGCTGAAGATGGAAAGGTTTATACAGGTTGTAATATAGAAAATGCTTCATATGGCGCAACAAATTGTGCAGAAAGAACTGCAATATTTAAAGCTATATCAGAAGGAAATAGAGCTATAAAGGCAATTGCCATTGTAGGAGTAGAAAACGATTATACATATCCTTGTGGAGTTTGCAGACAGGTTATAGCAGAGTTTGCTTCAAAAGATACAGAGATAATACTTGGAAAAGGTGAAGGTGAATATATAGTTAAAACATTAGATGAATTATTACCAGGAGCTTTTACCAAAGAAGATTTAAATAAATAATATCAACTATAAAAGTGTTCTTTTATTTTGAAGTCGAGCTAATAAAGAATACTTTTAATTTGAAAACGTATGAACAAAATTTCACAATAAATTTTACAAATGTTAAAAATTATTGTGAATTACTGTATGAAAGGAAGATTTATTATGAATATTGCTAAAATGATTGACCATACATTGTTAAAACCGGAAACAACAAAAAACCAGATAATTAAATTAACGGAAGAAGCAAAGAAGTATAATTTTGCTTCAGTTTGTGTAAATCCGACATGGGTTAAACTAGCAAGTGAGCAGCTAAAGGGGAGCGAAGTTAAAGTATGTACAGTTATTGGATTTCCTCTTGGGGCTAATACTACTGAAACAAAAGTGTTTGAAGCAAAAGATGCAATCAAAAATGGTGCACAAGAAGTTGATATGGTAATTAATATTGGAGAGTTAAAGGATAAAAATGATGTGTATATTGAAAATGATATAAAGTCTGTTGTAGAATCTGCAAAAGGAAAAGCGCTAGTAAAAGTTATTATAGAAACTTGTCTTTTGACACAAGAGGAAAAAGTTAGAGTTTGTAAGATAGCTAAAAAAGCAGGAGCAGATTTTGTAAAAACATCAACTGGGTTCTCAAAATATGGAGCCAAAGTGGAAGATGTTAAACTCATGCGTGAAACAGTAGGAAAAGATATGGGAGTTAAGGCATCTGGTGGTATTCATACTAAACAAGAGGCTCTAGATATGATTGAAGCGGGTGCAACCCGTATAGGTGCAAGTGCAGGTATTACTATTGTATCTGAATAAATATAGGGGAATTGACAGAGTACAGAGGACAGTGAAGGAGTATTTTTCTTCGCTACACTACGAAAAATCTTTAATTTAAAAGAAATTCATGTTTTTTTGTTTCTCAAGAGTACTTTCTGAGTAAACAATATTTTACATTAGCAAAACTTACCTTCACTGTCCTCTCAAAAATATTGCATTGCAATAGTTTTCAAATAATGTAATCGTTATTTGAAAACTTGGACATTTTAGCTAAAAATATTTAAGGAGGGATACACAAAATGAAATTTATTATTGGAATTATTGGACTAGCCATTGTAGCTGGACTTGCACTACTTGGCAGCAATGATAGGAAAAGTATAAAAATAAAGCCTATAATTATAATGGTTGTCTTACAATTTATTTTTGGATTTATTTTATTAAATACTGAAATAGGTAATATTTTAGTAGGTGGAGTAGCAAATGGTTTTGGAGCACTTCTTAAATGTGCATCAGAAGGTGTAAATTTTGTATTTGGTGGCATGGTAAATAAAGGAGTAACATCAGTATTTTTTATAAATGTTCTTATGCCAATCGTGTTTATTTCAGCTTTAATTGGTATACTGCAATATTGTAAGATACTACCTTTTATAATTAAGTATGTTGGATTAGCATTGAGTAAAGTAAACGGAATGGGCCAATTGGAATCTTATAATGGAATAGCATCAGCAATTCTTGGACAATCAGAGGTATTTATTTCAGTAAAGAAGCAGCTTGGATTATTGCCTAAAAATCGTTTATATACTCTTTGTGCATCAGCGATGTCAACAGTATCCGCATCTGTTGTTGGTTCTTATATGCTTCTTATAAAACCTAGGTATGTAGTAACAGCACTTATATTAAATTTATTTGGCGGATTCATTATAGCTTCAATTATAAATCCATATACTGTAAAACCAGAAGATGACATTTTAGAGGTTGAAGAGAAGGAAAAACAATCGTTCTTTGAAATGCTCGGTGAATATATTATGGATGGATTTAAGGTTGCTATTACAGTTGGGGCAATGCTAATTGGATTTGTCTCAATAATTGCATTAATTAATGCAATATTTAAAGGAATATGCGGTATTTCATTCCAGGATATTCTTGGATACATTTTCTCTCCATTTGCATTTTTTATGGGTGTACCATTTAATGAAGCAGTAAAAGCAGGAGGCATAATGGCAATAAAACTTGTATCAAACGAGTTTGTTGCAATGACTACACTTGCACAGGGAAACCTTGGCTTATCCTATAGAGCAACAGCTATTGTATCTGTGTTTTTAGTTTCATTTGCAAATTTCTCATCAATTGGAATTATAGCAGGTGCAGTTAAAGGATTGAATGAAAAACAAGGCAATGTAGCTGCACGTTTTGGATTAAAATTATTATATGGAGCAACACTAGTAAGTGTACTTACAGCAACTATTGTTGGATTAATTGTATAATGTATATGTAAGGAGTGATTTTAATGAATGAATTTAAGAGAATACATGTAATAGTTATGGATTCTGTTGGCATTGGCGAAGCACCAGATTCAGAAAAATTTGGCGATATTGGTGTTAATACATTAGCGCACATTGCAGAAAAAAAGAATGGATTAAATATACCTAACATGGAAGCTATGGGATTATCTAATATATATGAAATCAAAGGAGTAAAAAAGGCTCACCATCCAAAAGCTTATTTTACAAAAATGCAGGAGTCTTCACGTGGAAAAGATACTATGACTGGTCACTGGGAAATGATGGGTCTGTATATTGATAAGCCATTTAGAGTTTTCCCTAATGGTTTTCCAGATGAATTAATTAAGAAGATTGAGGATTTCTCTGGAAGAAAAGTTATAGCAAATAGGCCGGCCAGTGGAACTGAAATTATAAAGGAACTTGGGGAAAGACAGCTTAAGACAGGAGAGCTTATAGTATATACATCTGCAGATTCTGTACTTCAAATTGCTGCACATGAAGAAGTTATACCACTAGATGAGCTATATAAAATATGTCAGTACTGTCGTGATATAACACTTGATGATCCATATAAATTAGGAAGAATAATTGCTAGACCATATGTTGGAAAAACAGCTGATACATTTAAGAGAACTTCAAATAGACATGATTATGCGTTAAAACCTTTTGGTGAAACAGTAATGGATTGTTTGAAGAATGCAGGTTTAGACTCAATTGCTATTGGAAAAATTCGAGATATATTTGATGGAGAAGGAGTTACAAAAGCAATTAGAACTAAATCAAATATGGATGGTATGGATAAGTTTATTTCTGTACTTGATGAAGATTTTCATGGACTCAGTTTTACTAATTTAGTTGATTTTGATGCAGTTTATGGACATAGACGTAATCCAATAGGATATGGAGATGCCATAGAAGAATTTGACAAAAGACTCACTGAAGTATTTGAAAAGTTAAGAGAAGATGATTTGCTAATAATTACAGCAGATCATGGTAATGATCCAACATATACTGGAACAGATCATACTCGGGAATTTGTACCTTTGCTTGTTTATTCAAAGAGATTTGAAGAAGGTAAGGATCTGGGAATACGCAGAACTTTTTCAGATTTAGGTGCAACAATTGCAGATAATTTTAAAGTTAAGATGCCTAAATATGGCGAAAGCTTTTTACAAAAATTAATATAAAGGTGGTATGTAAAAATGAGAATGGTAGATATAATTGAAAAGAAACGTGAAGGAGGAGAATTAACTACAGAAGAAATTAAATTTTTTATAGAAGGTTATACTAAGAGCTCAATTCCTGATTACCAGGCAAGTGCACTTGCAATGGCAATTTATTTTCAAGATATGACTGATCGTGAGAGAGCAGACCTTACTATGGCAATGGTTCATTCTGGAGAAACTATTGATCTTTCAGCAATTGAGGGTGTAAAAGTTGATAAACATTCAACAGGTGGAGTAGGAGATACAACAACACTTGTTCTTGCACCTATGGTTGCATCTCTAGGCGTACCTGTTGCAAAGATGTCAGGACGTGGGCTTGGACATACAGGTGGAACTATTGATAAACTTGAATCAGTAAAAGGATTCCATGTTGAACTTACAAAAGAACAATTTATTGATTTTGTTAATAACAGTAAAGTTGCAGTTATGGGCCAAACTGGTAATTTAACTCCAGCAGATAAGAAATTATATGCTCTTCGTGATGTAACTGGAACTGTAAATTCAATTCCATTAATTGCAAGTTCAATAATGAGCAAGAAGATTGCAGCAGGAGCAGATGCAATAGTACTTGATGTTAAAACTGGTGCAGGAGCTTTCATGAAAACGGAAGAAGATTCAGAAAAACTTGCGCATGCTATGGTTAAAATAGGTAATAATGTAGGCAGAAAGACTATGGCAATAATTTCTGATATGTCTCAACCTTTGGGATTTGCAATTGGAAATGCTCTTGAAGTAAAAGAAGCTATTGATACATTAAAAGGAGAAGGACCAGAAGATTTAACAGAACTTGTTTTAACTCTTGGAAGCCAGATGGTTGTACTTGGTAAAAAAGCAAAGACGTTAGAAGAAGCAAGAGAGAAATTACTTGAAGCAATAAAGAATGGTAAAGCACTAGAAAAATTTAAGGAATTCCTTAAAAATCAAGGTGGAGATCCATCAGTTGTGGACAATCCTGAAAAATTACCTCAAGCAAAATATAAAATTCCTGTTCCTGCAAAGGAAAGTGGATATGTTTCAAATATGGTAGCTGACCAAATTGGTATAGCAGCAATGCTTTTAGGTGCAGGAAGAGCTACAAAAGAAGACAAAATTGATTTAGCTGTAGGAATAGTTCTTAATAAAAAGGTTGGAGATAAGGTAGAAAAAGGCGAATCACTTATGACTATTTATTCAGATCGTGAAGATGTAGAAGACGTAAAAGCTAAGATCTACGAGAATATCACTATCAGTGATCATGCAGAAAAACCAGTTTTGATCCACAAGATTATAACAGAATAGAAATAGAGTTTCTAGTTTGAAAGTTGACTTATGCTAGCCATATACTGACAAATTTTATCACACTAAAAACTTTTAATAAGTCTAAAGTTCAGTATTTTGAAAATCTAAAGGAGCTTATATAAACTCGTGCCTCAGACATATATAAGCTTCTAAGATTTTCTAAAATACCTCACTAAGACTTATGGAAAAGTTTTTAAATGTGATTTCAATTTTGTCAGTATATTTTATGCATAAGTTCAAATTTCAAGCAGAAACCCTCGTATAGATAGTTAACTTCACAATTAAACTTTACAATCTATATATGAATATTCTAACTAAAAAATCAACTTATACGCAGGCATATTTTTACAATAATGAAGCTCTTTTAAATATTTTGTATATGAGGCTTAGGAAAAAATTTTTTAAAAATCTAGAACTTTTGAATTGTTTGAGGTACGAGTTTTCAAAAGTTCTCAGTATTTTTTGAATTTTTTCCTTAGCCTTATCAAAATATTTAATCGAGCTGAAGGTTGTAGAAAATATCCGGAGTATAAGTTGATTTTTCGTTTAGAAACTCTATATAGTTTTCAAATTTTCTACTATTTGGAGAATTTATGTGGTATAATATGGTTAAAATTATATTTAGGTTGAAGGGAGAAAACTAAGTTGAAGTTGTATGGTGTAGTGACAATGGATATTGTTGATTCTAGGAATATACCAAATCGTGAGATACTGCAGCAAAAGTTAAAAAGGTATTTTGATTTAATATATCAAAAGTACTGTGATAGCTTGGTTTCTCAAATAAATTTTACCCTTGGGGATGAGTGGCAGCTTATTACAAGTAAGCCTGAAAACTGCTATGATATTGTTCATGATTTTCAAAGGCTGCTTTGGCAAGATGATGTAAAGTTTTATTCAGGAATTGGAATAGGTGAACTGAAAACAGATATTTATGAAGATACCCGCAGGATGGATGGCTCATGCTTTATAATGGCCCGGGAGGCTATAAATATTGCCAAACAATCGTCTAAAAAAAGGACAAAATATATTTATAGTAAAACGAATAAGGTTTTTTTAAAATCTATAATGAGTTACGTATCAGTACAAAATCATTTTCTTAAAACAAAAGGGAACATTCCCTTTAATGAAGAAGTTGCAGTGGATGCAGTAGATTGCAATGAATTAATTTCTTTAGATGATATAATAAATGTTATTATAGAAAACAATGAGATCTTAAAAAGTAAGCTGACACGGAAGCAAAAAATAATATATATTGAATATATGAAGCATAAATCTTATAGAAAAATAATAGAAAAAAATGCAGATAAATTAAATGAGACTATAGGGGGAATAAGTCAAAAGTTAAATAGTGCTGAATATTTTACTATTCAACGAAACCATGGAATGGTAAAGTTATTAACAAATTTATTGATTTCTATTTAATAAGTAATAGATTATAAATAGGTTTTTACTACAATAGGTAGATTTTGATTCTTGGCATCTATAAGAGCATCTCTAGCTAGGTAAAATGATGGACCATCTAATTGATTTACAGTTAATTCAAAATTATTAATAGAAATAGGTCCTATGCCAATACCGCAATAAAAGTCAACTGATCTTAATTCCTTATGAAAAAAATCTAAGATTTTCATGTAATTACAATCATAATTTAACAATCCTTCCCATTCGTCACCTATAGTAATAATAAAAGGAACAACTATTATTGATTGAAACATTTCATTAGTTTCCTTTAACATGTCAATCAACTGATATTGAACTTTTTCTCGATTTACAAGTTTCCTTGACTTTCTTAAATCACAAATCATAGTTAAATAATTCAATATATCACTCCTAGAATGCATTCATACTTACATTACATTATTTTTGTTACATAGTTGTTTTGTGAAATAAAATTATACGCGTTTAGGTTTTAATTAAAACGCATACAATGTTTAGCTAAAAATCCAAACACGTTTTCAAGTGATATTTACACAAATTATCTTTTGTGATATTTTATGATTTGTAAGTAAAATTGGTGAGTAAAAATATTTAACTATTTATTGACTATATATTTCAGTAAAATTCCACCTAAAATGCCAAGGGACGTACTAAATAGAGTGCCTACTAGATAATATTGAGCAAAATATTTTTCTTCTAATTCACGGAATCTTGCTATTGACTTTGCTGTGAATATAAATGCTATCGCTTGATATGCTCCATTGATAACTAAAGTGATTATAATAAATCTTTCAAATATTCCTATATAGTCACTGGCAGAAGTTTTTTCTAAGGGGGATATGATTTGAACATTCATTACCTTATTTTTATAAGGTTGAAGATAAAGTTCAGATATAACAACATTTATAAAGAATCTTCCACCAAAACATACATACAAGTATATAATTAAATAACTTAGAATATCTATAGTAGAAGTTCTGTTGAGGTAGCCACAGTTGATAATGTTTTCACTACTTTGCATATTAGTTTGTCCCCAAATAAAAGCAATAACTGCTATATGTAGGATTTGATCTATAATAAAAATTAAAGAATTAATCCATCGGAATAGGGGACTTAAAATAATATAAAGGAAAGATGTTTTTTGATGACAAATAGGTTTATCATGAATAGATTTTATCTTTAGGGAAAGTAAATTTTTAATTAAGTCAATCGTAAAATGAAAAAGTCCTATTAGAAGTGAATAAGCTAATGTTGTTTTAAATTTATATCCAACAATTAGGAAGGTAAATAATATGCTAAATACGATTATGGCATGGATGATGTTACCTTTTAAACACTTTTTTAAATTAGAACTTTTCCTTAATTGTACAATATCATTACTTTGAAATATAAAATCTGCTAAGCAGTGGGATAAAATAGCTAATTGTAAAAAGACCACTTATTTTAACCTCCATATATCTCAGTATATAGAAAATCTAAGTGAGTACTATAATGACTAAGTAGTAGGTTAATTATATCACTCAGACCAATATTTGTCATTTTAATTTCTGTTTATTAGTACTAAGCCTATAATACAGAATATTATTCCAAATAGCTTATTTAATTCAAAATTTTCTTTAAAAATGAATATCCCAATGGGAATGAGCAGAATTGCAAGAATGCTGTTTGCTACTAGAGGGCATACGCTTATGCTCCAACCGGATCTGTAGGCCATGATATATCCAAATTCAAGTCCTACTATACAAAAAGCGAGGACTATGCTAGTCCAATTTAAATCCTTAATTGATCCCAAAAATCCTTTATCTGTTTTAGAAAAGTGAAATAAAATTAAAGTTACTATTGACGCTATTGCATAGGTGGCGAATAACGCTATAAATGGGTTTGCTTTTTGTGGTGTTGCTTTTTGACATATGTTATAAAAGATATTTGCTGCAATTATAAGTACAACTGAAAATACATACATAAACATAATTTTAACCTTGCCTTTACTTATAAATTTTGTTAAAAATACAAAGACCCGGAAATAGATTACTTTCCGGGCTTATCTTTCCGCTAATGCATTAAATTGTATAGTATATTTATTGTATTTAATTAATAAACGACATATGAATTATATCAAAAATTGTCAACAAATTCAACATCAAAAATTTACGTATTCAAACTAATCATATAGTAACACTTATTTTAATTTTTACGACAGGTTTTTTTTAGCACAAATTTTTTGATTTAAAGAAAAAAGTATTATTATTAAAATTGTAAGCAAAGGCGAAATATATTTACTTTTTACAAATTAAAGCATTTATATATTTTAAACATATTTCTTTAGCAAACCCCTTGATTTTAAACACTTTATGTCATATAATAAATTAAGGAAAATCGTATAAGACAGTTCGTAACCATCCTGTCTATAAATAAAACTAGGGATTAACTATTTAAATAGTTTATTTTGTAATTAAAAGGTGGAAAATATCTCTGCCTTTTTTCACGTCCAGGATAGTTTCATTTCTTATATGCATGTTTTCAAATTCAAGGAGGACAAGTTAAATGAATCGTTTACCAAAGTTAAAAAGATATGGGCAGATTACTAAAAGACTGCCTAGAGAAGTAGTGCTTCTAAGAGGAAGTGGGTGTTTTTGGGGAAACTGCATATTTTGTGATTATCATCTGGATGAGGATTACAATGCTCTTAGAAATCATAAATTGAATCATAAAGTACTTGAAAAGGTTACGGGAAAATATGGTGTACTTCAGATAATGAACTCTGGAAGTGCTAGTGAACTAGATGCTGCCACTGTATTTGAGCTTATTAAATTATGTAGGGACAAAAATATAGGACAGCTGATCATGGAAAGTCATGTTAAATACGAAAATGATATAAAACTATTTAGGGAACAATTTAGACCTACAGAATTAAAATTTATAGTAGGAGCAGAGAGCTTTGATATAAGCTACAGAGAAAATGTATTAAATAAAGGAATAGGGGATAGAAAAGCATTTGAATTTAAAAATTTTGATTGGGTTAACTTACTCTTTGGTATGGTTGGACAAAATATTACAGAATTACAAAGAAATGTAGAATTGGCACTAAAATATTTTGAAAGAGTTACAATAAACATATTTTGTGAAAATACAACAAAAGTAAAGAGAGACAATGAGCTCATAGAGGAGTTTTACCATAGCCAGTTGTTCCAATCTCTTCAGACTAACTATTATGATAGAGTGGAGATATTAGATGATATAGATACCAGATGCAGTGCAGATTTGGATGGAGTTGGAGGTAAAATAGATGAGTAGGACTAATAAATTAGTAAAAATAGCTATAGTAGCTGCAATATACATAGTTTCAACTATTGCGCTAGGACAACTTTCTTATTGGGGGCCAATAGGGCTTAGAGTTAGTGAAATGCTTAATTTCCTGGCATTTATAGATCCATTTTATATAATTTCACTTACTGTAGGGTGTGCCGTTGCAAATTTTTACAGCTTTAGTATAGTAGATGTATTTGTTGGAAGCTTTGCTACTCTTTTGGCAACTTATGCAATGTGGAAAACGAAAAATATGCTTGTTTCAATTATATGGCCTGTTTTAGGAAGTGCAATTATAGCAGAGGAACTTCATGTGCTTTATAAAGTACCTTTTTTCTACACCTTTTTTACTCAGGCATTAGGAGAACTTATAGTTATGGTTTTGGGGTATTTTGTATTTAAAAAGATTTTCAAAAATACTGCATTTTTGTATAGAATGAAGATAAAATTTCATAATAAGAAAATAGAAAATATGACGTTAAAATAGTAATATTAGTTTTTAAAGGATAGCTTTATTGGATATAAAGTTATCCTTTTTTTCAAAGTTAATAATATATCACATATATAAAGCATAAGAGAATTACGTTTTTAAAATAACTTTATAAAGGGACTTGAAAAAGATTTAATAGGATGTTATACTAAATTTAACAACAAAATAGGGAGTGATTGTGATGAAAGAGTATTTTACTAATGTATCTAAAATAAATTATGAAGGACCGGATTCGAAAAATCCTTACTCATTTAAATATTATAATCCTGATGAAGTAATTGGCGGAAAAAAGATGAGAGATCATTTAAGATTTTCAATGTCTTACTGGCATACATTAACTGCTAATGGAACTGATCAGTTTGGGTCAGGAACAATGGTTAGACCATGGGACAATGTAAACGATAAAATGGAACTTGCTAAAGCAAGAATGGAAGCAGCGTTTGAATTTATGAACAAGCTAGACATAGATTATTTTTGCTTCCACGATAGAGATATAGCACCTGAAGGAAAAGACCTTGCAGAAACAAATAAAAATTTAGATGAAATAGTAGCAATGTGTAAGGATTTGATGAAAAAGAACAACAAAAAGTTATTATGGGGTACGGCTAACTTATTTAATAACCCAAGATTTGTACACGGTGCTGGAACTACATGTAATGCAAATGTTTATGCTTATTCAGCAGCACAGCTAAAAAAAGCAATACAAGTTACAAATGAATTAGGTGGAGAAAACTATGTATTTTGGGGTGGAAGAGAAGGATATGAAACACTTCTAAATACTGACATGGGATTTGAAATGGACAACTTTGCTAGAATACTACAGATGGCAGTAGATTATGCAAAGAAAATAGGATTTAAAGGACAATTTCTTATAGAACCAAAACCAAAGGAGCCTACAAAACATCAGTATGATTTTGATGTAGCAACTGTTTTAGGATTTTTAAGAAAGTACAAGTTAGAAGATTACTTCAAGATAAATATTGAAGCAAATCATGCTACTTTAGCAGGGCATACTTTCCAGCATGAAATATGCTTAGCAAGAAATAATAATGCACTTGGAAGCTTAGATGCAAACCAGGGAGATCCACATCTTGGATGGGATACAGATCAATTTCCTACAAATGTATACGATACAACATTATCAATGTACGAAGTACTTAAAAATGGCGGTATAGCACCGGGAGGATTGAACTTTGATGCAAAGGTAAGAAGAGCATCTTTTGAACCAGAAGATTTATTCTTAGCATATATAGCAGGAATGGATAGTTTCGCTAAAGGACTTAGAGTTGCATATAAATTATTACAAGATGCTCCTATTGAAAACTTTATTAAAGAAAGATATTCAAGCTTTTCTACAGGAATAGGTAAAGACATAGTAGATGGCAAAGTAGGATTTGACGAATTAGAAAAATATGCTTTGAGTAATAATGTTATGAATAATAAATCAGGAAGACAAGAATATTTAGAATCAGTAGTAAATCAATATATACTTGAAGATAAATAGAATTTAAAACATGTAGGGGGTGGTTTTAAACTGCCTCTACTGAAATATCAATAATTTCATGAAAGAAGAGATTACTGTGAATTTTTTAGGAATTGATTTAGGAACTTCTTCTGTAAAGCTTATCATAATGAATGAAAAAGGTGAACTTTTAACTAGTGTATCTAAAGACTATGGTATAAGTTATCCTCAGGTCGGATGGGCAGAACAAAATCCTGATGATTGGTGGAATAGTACTAAAGATGGAATTAGAGAACTTATAAATAATCATAATATAAAATCGGAAACTATTAGAGGCATAAGTTTTAGTGGGCAAATGCATGGACTTGTAATTCTTGACAATAAAAATAAGGTTTTAATGCCTGCTATATTGTGGTGTGATCAAAGGACACAAAAACAGTGTGATTACTTAAATAAAGAATTTGGACAAGATAAACTCTCAAAGTATACTGGTAACATGGCTTTAACTGGTTTTACACTTCCAAAAGTACTTTGGGTTAAAGAAAATAAACCGGATATATATGCTAAAATAGCACATATGATGCTTCCTAAAGATTATATAAGTTTTAAACTTACCGGGAAATTTGCATCTGATGTGTCTGATGCTTCTGGAACAGTAATGTTTGATGTGAAAAATAGAAAATGGTCTAATGAAGTATTAGATTTACTTGAGATAAAAGAAGATGTTTTACCTCAAGTTTATGAATCCTATGAAGTTGTAGGTAATGTCTCAGAAGAAGTATCAAGTGAAACTGGACTTTCAACATCTACAAAAGTAATAGCTGGGGCAGGTGACCAGGCAGCTGGAGCTATAGGTACTGGAACAGTTGATTCTGGAGTATTATCTGTAGCACTTGGAACATCTGGTGTCGTATTTGCATCAAGTGAAAAGTTTTATGTAGATAAGGAAAATAGGCTTCATTCATTTTGCCACGCCAATGGCAAGTGGCATCAAATGGGGGTAATACTATCTGCAGCATCAAGCCTTAAATGGTGGGTTGATAATGTTAATTCAGATATAGGTGGAGATGTATTTGAAAAATTGCTTTCAGAAGCAGAAAGTTCTCCTGTAGGAAGTAATAAGTTATTTTTTTCACCTTATTTAATAGGAGAGAGAACACCTTATAACGATCCTTGTGCAAAGGGAAGTTTTGTTGGATTAAATGTTACACATAAAAGAGGAGATATGACGAGATCCATTTTGGAAGGAGTATCTTTTGCTCTTAGAGATTCACTTGAAATACTTAAAAACTTAAATGTTGATATGAAGGAAGTAAGAATAAGTGGTGGAGGTTCTAGGAGTAAGCTTTGGAGGCAGATAATTGCAGATGTATTCAACTTGAATGTAAGCATTATAAATTCAAAGGAAGGTCCAGCTTATGGTGCAGCAATACTTGCAGCAGTTGGATGCAAACTTTTTAATTCAGTAGATGAAGCATGTAAAGCTTTGATAAAGACAACGGATAAAATACAGCCTATAAGGGAAAATGTTGAAAAGTATGATAAACTATATAAAGTTTATTCATCTTTATATAGTTGTCTAAAAGATAAGTTTAAAGAAATAGATAGTTTATCCATATAAGGAGATCTTATTATTATTATTATGAGGATTATGAAAGAAATTTTTGACTATATAAATTAAAAGAGGAGATGTGCTTAATGAATGTAAAAATTAATAGTGCAATGGTATACATTTTTGGTGCACTTGGCGGTCTTTTATTTGGTTATGATACTGGAGTTATTTCAGGAGCAATCTTATTTATCCAAAAGCAAATGAGTCTTGATTCATGGCAGCAAGGATGGGTTGTTAGTGCTGTATTAGTAGGAGCCGTTCTTGGAGCTGCAATTATTGGACCAATGTCAGATAGGTATGGACGTAGAAAGTTAATTTTGTTATCAGCAGTTATTTTCTTTATTGGAGCAATTGGATCAGCATTTTCAACAGGATTTAGTTCACTTATTATCTCACGTATTATTCTTGGTATGGCAGTTGGCTCTGCATCAGCATTAATTCCAACATACTTAGCAGAATTATCACCTGCTGAAAAACGTGGATCGATGTCAAGTTTATTTCAATTAATGGTTATGAGTGGAATCTTATTAGCTTATATTACTAATTACAGTTTCTCAGGTTTATATACTGGTTGGCGTTGGATGCTTGGTTTTGCTGCTATTCCATCTGCAATACTTTTCTTAGGTGCTCTTGTATTACCAGAAAGCCCTCGTTACTTAGTTAAAGATGGAAAGCTTGATGAAGCTAAAGAAGTTTTGGATCAAATGAATGAGCATAATCAAAAAGCTGTTGATGATGAACTTGTTGAGATTAAGAAACAAGCTGAAATTAAAAGTGGTGGACTTAGTGAGTTATTTGGTAAATTTGTTCATCCAGCATTGGTTATTGCTGTTGGTTTAGCTATTTTTCAACAAGTTATGGGTTGTAATACAGTTCTCTATTATGCACCAACTATTTTTACTGCTGTTGGTTTTGGTGTTCAAGCAGCTTTACTTGCTCACATTGGAATTGGAATTTTTAATGTTATCGTTACTGCTGTAGCCGTTGCCATTATGGATAAAATTGATCGTAAAAAGATGTTGATTTACGGTGGACTTGGAATGGGTGTCTCTTTATTGATTATGAGTTTCTCAATGAAATTGTCTAATGGCTCATTTATTGGTTCGATTATTTGTGTTATTGCATTAACCGTTTACATTGCTTTCTTCTCAGCTACCTGGGGACCTGTAATGTGGGTTATGATTGGTGAAGTATTCCCATTAAATATTCGTGGTTTAGGTAATTCATTTGGAAGTGTAGTTAACTGGGCTTCTAATGCGGTAGTATCATTAACATTTCCAACATTATTAAGTTTCTTTGGCACTGGTAATTTGTTCATAGGTTATGGAGTAGTTTGTTTTGCAGCAATTTGGTTTGTTCATTACAAAGTGTTTGAGACACGTAATCGATCACTTGAAGAAATTGAAACTACTCTTAGAGTACGTGCTGGTGAACAAGGAAAGAAAGTTAGTTAAAAAGATTAATTTAATATGGTTATTAACTATAATTTTAGGTGTTGATGTGGAAAAATCATCAACACCCATTTTATATAGGGAAAAAATCACAAATTTATGCTTGTTGTTTATAACGTTTATTTAAAAATGATATACATTAATGATATAATTAGATTATTATAGCTATAATTTCAAATTTGATTGGTGGTACTAAGATGAGTAGATTAAAATCAGTGGATCAAGAAACAATAAGAATACTAAATCAGAAAAAAATATTGAACTTGTTATATAGAAATAATAAACTTACGAAGCAGGAAATATCCCAAAGGCTTAATATAAGCATTCCAACAGTTATAAGCAATAGCAATGAACTTATAGAACAGGGTTTTTTGGAGGAAGCCGGAGTTGCAAAGTCAACTGGTGGCAGGAAACCTACGATTCTTAAATTCCTGCCGGACAGCAGATATTCCTTTGGAGTGTGGATTACAAAAGATAAGGTAAAAATTATACTTACAAATTTGAATTTTAAAATAATACATGAAATAGACTTTAGTATGCCGGAAAAATTATATGATTTTACTGATGTGATTTGTAAAACGGCAGAGGCTATTGAATATTTGGTGAATAATTTTAATATTTCACCGGATAAAATATTGGGAATAGGATTTTCCTTACCTGGTACGGTAAATGAAAAAGAGCTCTTATTAAAAAATGTACCTAATTTGGGATTTAAAAATGTATCTTTTAAAAAATTTGAGAGGTATTTCAAATTTCCTATTTTTATAGAAAATGAGGCAAATGCGTCAGCTTACGCAGAGACGTTTATTAATTTTGATGATGCAAAAAATAGTCTTGTTTTTATATCCATTACAGAAGGTATTGGAACAGGTGTAGTTATAGCAAACAATGTATATAAGGGATTTAATAAACGTGCAGGTGAATTTGGACATATGGCTATCGTAAAAGATGGCAAAAGGTGCAATTGTGGAAGAAAAGGGTGTTGGGAGTTATATGCTTCTAAAAAGGCACTACTTGGTGCATACAGGGAAGCATTTGATGATGTAAATGGAAACTTGGATGACTTTTTAAAGAGATCCGAAAGTGATTTAAAAGCAAAAGCAGTGCTGGATACATATATTGATTTTTTAGCTGAAGGCATTAAAAATATAATATTGACTTTAGATCCTAAAAATATCCTTATAGGTGGTGAGATATTTCCCTATAAGGATTTCATAGAAAAAAAACTAATTAAAAAAATATTTATGGATAACAGCTTTTATGATGAAAGTCAGTGTAATGTGATGTTTTCAAATCTTGGGGAAAATGCAGCTGTATATGGGGCAGCACTTTTGCCTATGGAAAATATATTTTTTCTAAATGACAATGTATTATGATATATTAAAGAGACACGTTTTATAATTTGTGTTTCTTTTTTTATTATTAAGTTTGTTTAAGAATTATTAAGTATTTATGTAAAGCACATAAGATGATATAATTTTCATAAAAATAAATATTTTATGGAAGAAAATAGAAGAGTTAAACAGACTATAAATTTACTAATAGTAAAGTATATATCATATAACTCCTAAAAAGAAGGTATAAAGATGAGAGATGAAATATTGTTACTGGACAATGTTACAAAAACAATAAAGGGCAGACAGATAATTAAAGGAATAAGTTTTTCAATGAAGCAGGGAGAAGTAATGGGTTTTTTAGGACCTAATGGAGCAGGAAAATCAACGACACTTCGTATGATTGTAGGACTTTCAAAGCCTACTTCCGGAAAAATTGATATATGTGGATACTCTATAACTAAAAATTATGTAAAGGCTATGTCAAATGTGGGTTGTATCATAGAAGGACCTGATTTATATAACTATATGAGTGGAATAGATAATTTAAAGATGCTGGCATCCATGAGTAGAGATGTTACAGAAAAGAATATAATAAATGTAGTAGATTTGGTAGGCTTAAAAAATAGAATTAGGGACAAAGTAAGTACATATTCTCTTGGAATGAAACAAAGACTTGGAATTGCACAGGCTTTAATGCATAATCCAAAGCTTCTTATTTTAGATGAACCAACTAATGGACTTGATCCATCTGGAATAAGTGAACTTAGAAACTTAGTAAAGCAGCTGGCGAGTAAAAAAAATATTTCAGTACTTGTATCAAGTCATATTATTTCTGAAATAGAACTTATGTGTGATAAAGTGACTATAATTAAAAATGGAGAAACAGTTTTAAAAAGTGCAGATGTAGATAAATTATTAAATAATCAGGGGGTATTCTGGGTTTTAAGTGACAATGAAAAAGGAAGAAAAATTTTAGAAGAAATTTGGAAGGTTAAAGGAAACATAGTTGAAGAAAGACTTGAAGCAAATGTTTCCCTGGAAAAGCTTCAAGAGATAAATTCCTGCTTTGTAGAACGAGGACTTATGATAAAGTATGTTGACAACAAAAACAAGACACTAGAGGATTTGTTTTTGAACCTGACAGAGGGAAATCAAATTGTTTAATTGGGGGGCATAAAATTTGATAAGATTGATTGAAAATGAAGTACTTAAGATGCTTTCAAAAAAGAAACTAGTTCTTATTTCTATAATTTTACTTGTACTCGTATCTCTTTTTTGTTATGGCGAAAATGCATCATATAAACATACGATAATGAGATTTTCAGGTACACCGGGACAAACTCAAAATCATAATTGGAAGTCAATGGTAAATCAGCAGATATTATATTTGAAAAATACTATGAACAGCCAATATATAAAAGAGGACAGAAAAAATTCCATAAACATTCAGATTGAACAGTTACAATATTACATAAATCATAACATAAACCCAATAACTCCAACTAGTGCAAAATTTACTATTGATTTTATGGATGAGGCAATCTATTTGTTTTTACCGCTGCTTATAATTATATTAGCAGGAGATGCTGTTTCTGGAGAATTCTCCTCCAAAACAATAAAGGTATTGTTAACTAGGGCTGTTCCAAGGTGGAAGATACTATTTAGTAAGTACATTGGGGTTTTAATTTTATCCTGTATAGTAATTTTAGAGTCAGCACTTATGTGTGTAATAATATCAAGCTTTGCATTTCACAGTGGTGGATGGAATGAACCTATGGCAACGGGATTTAAAGTTATAGGAGATAAGCTGGATTCCTCAAATGTATTAAGAATTTACCAGTGGCAGTATGCTATCTTAGTATATTCACTTGGATGGTTTGTTTCTGTAAATATTGCAACTTTATCTTTTATGGCTTCTGTAATAGTGAGAAATACTGTCACATCTGTGGGTATAATGCTGGCAACTTTAATAGGAGGTGGATTCCTCCAGATGTTTTTGCAGGATTGGCCTATGATTAAATATTTCTTTGCTGTAAATTTGGATTTAACACAATATTTAACGGCATCTTATCAACCTGTTTCTGGAATGAGCCTTTCTTTTTCTGCATCAGTGCTGTGTTTATGGTCGATTGCAGCTTTAGTTATAAGTTTCAGCGTATTTCAAAAACAAGATGTATTGGTTTAAGCAGTATGATAAAAAATAGGCTAGCATACTAAATGGTTATTTCTTTGAAAATACCTTATGAGATAGGGGGAAGTGTAATGCACAAAAAAGTAAAATTTAAAATTTTATTTATTGCTGCATTTATATTTACAATAGTATTTGCAGCAGGATTTGCATATTCTATTAGTATTACTAATGCATCTGGCAGTACCAGTAGTAAAGTTACAAATAAGGGAAGTGAGAATAAAGCTGTGGATACTAAAATAAGAAAATTAAACAGTAATTCCTATAATATTTTAGTTATGGGTGATTCACTAGCAAGAGGAACCGGGGATGAAACTAATAGTGGATTTGCAAATGATTTTTCTAAACTTTGGAAAAATAAAGCTAAAAAACCCATAGACGTTACCAACATTGCTGTTAATGGTGATGTATCTTCTGGACTTTTAAATATAGTAAAAAGTAAGCAGACCCTACAGTATATACAGGATTCAAATATGATTTTTATTTCTATTGGTGGAAATGAAATAAAAAATTTTAAAAATTTAAGTACAGTTTCCTCTGTCGTTCAGACAGATAGTTTGAAGACAGTTGAAAATAAGTACATGAAAAATCTATCAGATGTTTTTAAATTAATAAGAAGTAGAAATCAAAATAGTATAATTGTGTTTATTGGATTATATAATCCTTTTGGAAGCGAGTTAACTGAAGATAAATTGGGACTTTTAAATGAGTGGAACTATAAAACAGAACAACTTGTATCGTCAGATGACAATGCTATATATATTCCTACATATGACCTTTTTAAATATAATTCAGGAAATTACTTTGCTGCAGATAATTTTCACCCAAATTCTATAGGCTATGAGGCCATTTCAAAAAGAATGTTTGAGGCATTGAAAAATTATAAAAAGTAGTTAACATTATAGGAAAATAATAATATAATTGTATCATTAAGTTATAAAATAGGAGGATGTATAAATGGTTGGGTTACAAAAATATTTGGGAGCTAAGGTTAATATATATATCTATGCTAGTATAGAATCTTATAATAATGAACAGGAAGATACGTCATTAAAGGATGTAACTGTTATGGGAGTAACAGATGATTTTATAGAAATAGAAGACGAAAGAGGACTTTCTCATTGTATAAACTTGAAAAAGTGTTTTTCTGTTGTAGTTGAAAAGGAAGGGAGCCTTGAATATTGATAGATGAAGCTATTAAGGAGTGCTATTACAACATATATAAAAATTTTTATTTGAATGCAGGGGTGATGTCCTGCTTTATAAAGTCACTTGTTTTTACATCTGTTGTAAATTTAGAGAATGTAGATATGGAAAATGATTTACAGTCAGATATGACTAAAATTAAATCTGTTGGAAATGGGGAAGGTTTAATTATACTGGATATACCAGGAGGAAGGGGAATTGAATACGGATATAAGTATAGAGATAAATATACTATAGTACCAGATTTTAATATGGTGTGCCACGATTTTGGAGTGGTTAAAAGTAAGCCTATATTAAGAAAGCTTGCTTTATTTTCAAACATATGTTTAAAAAATTATGATAAGTACATGATTATACTTGATAGTAATCGATATGTGGACGTTGAAATAAATAGTGTAAATCAATATAATAATCAATATGAGATAGCAGAAGAGGATTTGCCGGAAGTTGAAATGTTGAATTTTTTGAAAATCCATAGTGTGCTATATGTATGTGATGAAAATATAAAAGAAGACGCAAAGGAGTATTTGGATTACTTAAAAGCTAACAATATTGGAGTTAATGTGAGTAAGTTAAAGGAAAAGAGGAATTGAAGTTAGATGAATAAGAAAAAAGCAGCATTAGGATTAATTATATCAGCCTTGGTTGGAAGCTCAATATATACATACAATCAAAATTATATAACTGAGCAGGATCAGGAGAATGCAGCACAGCAGCAGTCTGGTTGTACTTCGCCTTTTGTATACTATCCTAATAGTTTTTTTAAAGGATATAAGGTATCAAATGGAACTAAATCCAATGTGGATTTTTATGGGTGGCATAGTTGGACAAATTCTACCAGTGGAGTGGTAAGTCCATATACAAGTTCTAATTTAAGCAGCATTAAGGCTAGCAATGGAGGAGTTACATCTTCTTCAGATCATATAAGTACTTCTGGGTATAGTGGTGTACATGCTGGTAGTGTTGCTGGATAGATTATATACTGTAGTAAAAATTGGCTAAGAAAGGCAGTAAGTATGGTACTTATAATAAGGAGTTTGGTAGGATGAAATATAACAATGTGGTAGATGAATTACTTTTTGAATATTATTCAATACACTGCAGACGAAAAGGAGATGTCTATTCTCCATATCCTTTTTATTTAACAGAAATTGAATACAATAAAATAAAGAATTACACTAATGTAATTGATAGGCTGTCCTTAGATGTGTTAAATAACTTCAATACTAAATATAGCGATTATGAGAGCATGCTTTCTGATTTCCCTCTTAAAGATGAAATAATGAATTTAAATAGAGAAATTCCAGATATTTTTTGGACGAGATATGATTGCTTTCTTCAGTATGATGGCAAAATATTTTTTAGTGAAGGCAACTATGACAAGCCCTGTGCCCAAAGGGAGCTTGCAATAGGTGAATACTTTAATTGCAATAACAATGTAAATAGAGGCTTTGCTGAAAATTTCAGAGAAAAATTTGATTCAATAATTCAAAAGTATTATGGCAGTAAAAAAATTAATGTATTAGTGCTGGCGGATCCATGTCATTATGAAGAAGTCCACTTATCAATGCTCTATAGAAAATGGCTTGAAGATGATAGGATAAATGTAATTTTTGGAGGAAGTAATAATATATACATTAAAAATGAAGAAGTATATTGTTTTAATAGACACATAGATGTTATTTTGAGACAATTTCCATGTGAAAATTTATATGAGGTTAATGACATTAAACTTCTTTTAAATTTATATGAAAAAAATAAGGTGCTTATATTAAATGATCCTAGAGTAATAATTCTTCAAGGTAAGAGTATATTTGCCTATTTTCATAAATTATTGAAAGAAAATAGACTAGATAAAGACACCGCAAGTGTTGTAAAAGAATGTATCCCATATACAGAGTTATTAAGCGACACGAATTTTGATGAGGCTAGATATAATAAGGATAAATATGTAATAAAGCCTATACTTGGACGTTATAGCGAAGATGTATTTATAGGAAAGCTATATTCAAAAGAAGAATGGAAAAGTATTTTAGATGACATTAAAGAGTATAAGAATTATTATGTTCTTCAAGAGTTTAAAGAGATAAGAAAGGACAATATAGTTGAATTAAGAGGGGGATATCCTCATACTGTTGATGCCTTTTGCAATTTAGGAGTTTATTTTACATGCAATGAAATAGGGGGAATATGTTCCAGATGGAACTATGACTATCTTACAAATAATGAAACTACATTTATAACTCCAATAGGAATAAGAAATTCTAAAATCAACATAAAATATAATAAAAAGATAAAAGATAGATGTAGTGAGTTTAAAAAAGTAAATTTAGATCTCGTAAAGTTAGGATTTACCGGTGCCTATAATAATGCCAGGGAGTACATATCTTTAGATGAAGTCATCTTAAGTAGTGATAAATTTGAAGAGTTAAAAAATGCTTCCTGTGAAGTCTTGAACATATTTAGGAAGGTTTCTGAATTTGTATATGAAAATAAGGGATGGTTTGATGAAATTTTAGGAACATCAAATGTAAGTGAAAGTATTTATTCATCAAAAGAGTTTAAGTACTTGAGTATTTTAGGAAGAATGGATTGGGCTCTGGATACGGATAACAATTTGAAACTTATGGAGCTAAATAATGAAACTCCTGCTGGACTATATGAAAGTACTATTGTAAATGACTATCTTGTAAATAGATATAAACGTAATGTACAAAATCCAAATAAGAATTTTAAAAACATTTTAAGTGAAAATATTGAAAAATATATAATAAAGTATTTCCCAAAAACTATAGGAATATTTAGTACATGTTATTATGAAGATTACTATAATATAGATATTGTATATAACATAATAAAAAAAATAGGCGACAAGTATGGAATTAAAGTGATAAGAGGTAATGTGTATAATCTAAGAGTTGAAAATGGTAGGTTATATTATTTTGATGATAAAATTGATATGATTTATAGATATTTCCCACTAAATTGGTTTGAAAAATTCAATATGCAGGATGTTGGAAGCTGGATAAATAATGAAAATTGTATAAATCAACCGGTAACTATGATAGGGCAAAGTAAGTCTATTTTTGCTGTGCTATATGAAATGCTTGAAACAAATTTTTTTACACAGCATGAAAAAAGTATAATACTGAAATATATCCCCTATACTGATTTTAGTAATAAATCTATGAAAACCATAGATTATATTTGCAAACCCATATTAGAGAGGGAAGGAGAGGGGATATATACTAGGGGACAGCTATCTTGCCAGGATATAAACAATCTGGATAACTATATTTTTCAAGAGAGAATTAATATAAAAACTTTAAACTATATATGTAGGTCAACATTTGGTGAAGAAAGAAAAAATTTATTTCCTATACTTGGATGTTTTTATAGTAAAAGTGAATTTATTGGAATGTACTGCAGGTTAGGAGATTTAATTACTAGAGAAAACTGCATATATATGCCTGTATATATTGATAGGGTGGTATAAGGATGAATAGAGAAAATATTAATAGAAAATATAAAAATAAAAAAATAGTTATAATTGGCATGGTTGTTGTACTGCTAATTTATTTAGTTACTGTATATGTGAAAAAGTATGAAAAACTTGTAAGTAAATCTTATGTTGGAACTTATCAGTTACATAAAATTGATGGGTTTTATTTAGGTAAAGGAAATAATGATGATGACAAGATGGAGTATGTATTTCAAGTAGAACCTATAGATGGATCTAAAACCTTATCTAATAATATAGATGTTACAGAAGGTGTAACTATGGTAGAAAGTTATACTGAAGGAGAAAAAGAATCAATATTAAAAATTGCAAATAAATCAATTTCAAAAAAATCCATGGATACCTTTAAGAATAACCTAGGAAAAAATGATACAGTTTCTGTTTTTGCGGCTTCATATAAAAACTGGAGTGGTAAAGTTGATACAAAGTATGAATATGAAATTTTGATTAATAAAAGTGATATAAAGGACTTTGATGATTAAAAAGGAGTAGAAATGTACCTCCTTTTTAAATATTCAACATAAAATGTAAAGCCTAATATTCTCCTCTTCCCTGGGTATCCACTTTAACCTTTGCGTTAACCTGAATATCAGACTTGCTTATTACTTCATTCCAATCTGTGCCTGTTTCCCTTCCGTATTTAGCAGCAGCAAACTTTCCAAGGCCCAAAACATCAACTTTATATTTATTTTTTATTTGGTTTATGGTTCTGTTGCACATTTCTACTACTAATTTTTCAGCATTTTGTTCAAATTCTTTTATATCTTTTGGGCTTTTATACATATTTTTATATAATTCATTACTTATTATATCACCTTTTAAATCTAAATTTATTATAAATTTGTAATTGCCATTTTCCTTGTAGCATTTGATTTTTCTTTTAGATGCTGCGTAAAAATCTATATACTTGTTTGAATCTTGCTGTAATGTTAAAATACCTTTTACATTACTTTCTTTTAGAAGATTTATGACTTTAGCTTCTTTCATATCTGTTCTTGCAACCATTTTATCTTTGTTAAATATGGCAACACCTGTAGTTTTAAGACCATTATTTTTATCATCTGTAATTTCTACATAAGGAAGCAGTGTATTTCTACCTTCTGCATCTACCCTTACTATAATATCCATTATGGTATACTGTGAAGGAAAAAAATTAAATTGATTTAAATTCTTTACCATTTCATAAATATATTCAGCAGAACTAGCATAACCTTTTACCTTATATTTAAATATATCTTCAACTTTCCCTTTACATACTGCAGAAAATGCCCTGTCATTTGTATTTGGATTGCTAAGAATTATATCTATAAAATTTTTTATTCCATTTCTAGAAGCTTCTTCGCTGAAAATATATATTCTATTAATACCTAATAAAAATTTTTTACTCGATTTTAAATGCCTATTTTCTCTGGTTTTCCCTATAGTTGAGCCTTCTCCAGTAAGTATATTGTTTACTACTTTATTGCCAGATTCAAATGAGTGTATAAGAACTGGTATAATATAAGTAGTATTTGAAGAAGTTTTTTCTATATCGCATCCAACTCCCACAGGTATTTGTAGGTTTTCAACAACTTCTCCTTTTGCACCCATAAAGGATATTATAAAAATTAATATGATTAAGATTAGTATAAAAAATTTATTTTTTTTCAAAACTACCACCTTTTTTAAAAGTTATTAAAATTACTATTAGTGAAATATAAATTAAGTTGTATATCAAATAAAATGACATTATGATGTCTGTATAATGTCTTCTTTTAGTAGCATTTCCGTATAAGCTTGATAAAAATAGAATTATAGGGTATAAAATTAAGACAAATATTTGGGGGGAGATTTTATTTATAAGTCTATTCATGCCATAGCAAGATGAAAAATAATAAATAGATATACATCTCAATACTACCAATGCCCACAATGATACAAATATATATCTAAAACTATTGATAATAGGTATATTTATACTATCAGCTAATGATAATATTGGCCATAAGAACTTAGGTGAAATTTCAATACCCAGATAATATATAGTTAAAAGAGTAAACCACGTGTAAACAGACATAGTAATTATAGTACTTGTAAATCCATATTTTAGTAATTTGCTTTTATCTTGAAGGAAGGGGTAAATAAAAAAAGCAATTTCAGCACCACAATAAAAAAAAGTTGTTTCTTTTGAAGATATTAATATATTTTTAAAACCTGAAGCGAATACAGGCATCAAGTTTAAATAAGTTCCGTATTTTAAAGTTGTAACGGGCAGCAAAAGTAATATTAAGGCCAAATAAAAGGTTATCTCACATAATCTACCTAAGGGTTTTATACCTGTATAAGCTGTATAAGCTGTAACGGTTAGTACAGATAAAAATATTTGGTAATCTTTCAAAAATGATGTGGCATATATTTTAAATGTATTAGCTAAGCCTGTAAGTTCAGTAGAGGTTACAAATATAAAAAATGTTATAAATATGAAATTCAAGATACTACCTAAAATTTTACCAAGGAATTTTTTACTAAGGCCGAATATGTCATCACCTGGGAACTTGTTACAGGTGTAATTTGCTAATATTAATATATACAGGGGATATACTGCACCTATTATGCAGCCTATCCATCCGTCTTGTCTGGCATTTTTTATGACAGAGTTAGGTAAATACAAAATTCCAATACCAATAAAAGATGAAAGTAAAAGAAATGTAAATTCACTTGATGTTATAAATGTATTTTGAGTTTTATTCATTTATTTTTCCCCCTAAAACGCTGCCTTATAGGGTTTATATTAGGTATAATTTTAGGTCGTTTAATCATATCTTTAATGGGTGCTCTTATAAAGGTATCTTTCATATCGCTTTTATTGAATTCAAAATAAGGTATTCCAAAGTTTTCAAGGGAACAGAGATAGGATAATATAAAAAACCATCCTATAATTATTCCAAGCACACCAAGCCAATTTGAAAGTATGAGCATAGGATAGGCAAGAAGTCTTATTGCAATGGACATTTGATAATTTGATATTACAAAGGAAGAGACGGTAGAAATACCAGCAACAAATAGTGTAGCCGAACTTATTATTTTAGATTTAATAGCAGCATCTCCAATAATAATACCTCCAACTACACTAAGGGTTTGGCCAATTTTACCAGGAAGTCTTAGGCCGCCTTCTCTTAAAAATTCTATAATTAAACTTATATCTAAAAGCGACATAAAAGGTGTTAGAGCTATTCCTTTTCTAGATTCTACAAGTGACTCTATAAAGTCAACAGGTATGAGTTCAGCGTTGAATTTAATAAAAGTTATATAAATTGCAGGAACAGTTATTACTATGAAAGCAGCTACAAATCTTATTATTCTTGTAAAAAATGCTTGAATTGTTCTTCCATAATAATCTTCTGGTGTTTGAAAAAATTCTATAAATGTAGTTGGGTAAGTTGTAACGTAGGGAGTTCCTTCTAATAAAAAGGCTATTCTTCCTTCCATTAATGCAGCTTCTATTATATCTGGTCTTTCAGACCCTATAGTTTGGGGAAAAACACTGTAAGTATGTTCTTCTATAAGCTGTTCAATTGTACTATTTGCGGCTACGTAATCCCTATCTATTTGACTTATTTTCTCCTCTATACTGCTTAAAAAGTCTTTGTCAACTATATCTTCAATATATACTATGACAAAATTACTTTGACTTCGTCTTCCTAGTTTAAATTTGTGCAAAGTTAGATTTTTATCTTTTATTCTTCTTCGTAGTATGCTTATATTTGTTTCAAGGTTCTCTACAAAGCCTTCCCTTGGACCTCTCAAAGACACATCGTTAATGGGTTCTGAAATTTGTCTGTAGGTTCCATCGGAAGTGTCTATTACAATAAAATTTGAAATCCCATTAAGTACTATTACAGTTTTACCGCTATTTATACTATCTGGAAGCATATTTATATCAGTTTCTATACTTGTATTACTTGCAGCAATATACTTTTTGCATAAATAGTCATCTACATTTTGAATAGTTGAGATATCCTCATGTATATGGAGCATTAGAGGATTTAGTATATCCCTATCTATAATATTTTTATCTGCTTGGGCATTTAAATAGATTACAGCTGCTGTCAAACTGTTTTTCTCTCCTATAAATATGTATTTTATTACAAGCTCTAATTTATCTCCAACTAAGCTTTTTATATTATTAATGTTAGAATTAATTTTAGTTTCTTTATTTTGCATATTTATTCACCTCCGCATTAATAATATAATTAGTATGCTCTTTTTTTAAAATATTTATCCTATGACTACTCATAAAGATATCCCTACGAACAATTTAATTAGATACTCAACTTTGTTATTTAAAAAATTGTACAAAAAACCAGAAGTTTTTAAGCTTCCGGCTTTTCAATAGAACAAAATAAATTAGAAATCAACCTTTTTACCATAATAGATGTATTCTAACAGCTTTTTCATTTCAGCATCATTTATACTTCTAGGATTTGATCCAGTGCAGGCATCTAATACGGCATTATGAGCTATAAAATCTTCACTATCTTTAAATTCTTTTTCATCTACTCCATAATCTTTTAAGCTTAAAGGAATATCCATACTCTTGTTCATATCTTTAATCATGTTGGTTAATGAATCTACTAATTCATCATCAGTATTTCCTGGAAGTTTAAGACCCCTAGCTATTTCAGCATATCTTGGTGCACAAGCTTTCTTGTTAAAATCTATAACATAAGGAAGATAGATTGCATTGGCACATCCATGAGGAATATGGAATACTGCACCTGTTTTATGTGCTAAACTGTGAGTTATTCCAAGGAGTGCATTTGAAAATGCCATTCCAGCTAAACATTGAGCTAAATGCATTTGATTTCTAGCTTCTTTATCTTGATTGTAAGATTTAACTAAATATTGATTTACCATGACTATAGCTTGAATAGCAAGCGGATCTGAGAAGACTGAATGAAGTCCTGCAACATATGCTTCAATAGCATGAGTAAGTGCATCCATTCCAGTATGTGCAGTTAATTTAGGTGGCATCGTTTGAGCTAATTCTGGATCAATTATAGCTATATCTGGTGTTAAATTGAAGTCAGCTAAAGGATATTTAATTTTAGCTTTATAGTCTGTTATTACAGAAAATGCCGTTACTTCTGTTGCAGTACCACTTGTAGAAGGTATAGCTATAAATGTTGCTTTTTGTCTTAATTTAGGAAGACCAAAAGGAACTACAGCTTCTTTAAAAGTAAATTCAGGGTATTCATAGAATATCCACATAGCTTTTGCTGCATCAATTGGTGAACCTCCACCTATTGATACTATTAAATCTGGCTCATATTCTCTCATTAGCTTAGCCCCATTCATAACAGTTTCTACAGATGGGTCTGGTTCAACGCCTTCTATCAATTTTGATTCAATACCTGCTTCTTTCAAGTAGTTTACTACTTTATCTAAGAATCCAAATCGTTTCATGGATCCTCCACCTACGACAATAACAGCTTTTTTCCCTTCTAGGTCTTTCAAGGTTTCTAATGAATTTTCTCCAAAATAAATATCTCTTGGTAAAGTAAATCTTGCCATTTTTATCCTCCTTATAAGTACATAAAGTATTTTTTAAAAATATTGTTAAGATATTATCTAACTGATTGTAATATACTTATCCAGGTTATAAAAATCAGTTTTATCAGTATATTGTAATATTTTAGAACGGATACCTTTGTAAATCTTAAACTATTGATAAGTATATTTTATTATGTGGAGTAGAAAATAAAAATATACCGTATTATAAAGTAAAACGGTATATCTTTAGATTAGTATTTTTTTATATAATAGCTGGAAAAGATGAGACTCAATATAACTTTTAAAAGCACAATGGCTGAAAGTGTAATACAAATTGTCCTAAATCCTAAAAGTCCGGTTACAATAATAATTGCAGATTCAAGGTAAATCATTATAGTGTAAACAAAAGATTTTGTTTTTGTTTTTATGAATTGTGTACGTTCCTCTGTTTGTGCCATTTCAATTTTTGCTGCTTTTTTAGGATCTTTTAACAATTTTGTAATGGTAATAATTCCAATAATTCCTGTAATCGTAAAAGCAATACCAATTCCTGAAAGCATATCTTTACTATGATTGTCTATAAAATTTCCAAATAAAAAAAATAGTAGTGCAATGATACCGAAAATAGTTTGAAATATAAAGTATATAAGATTTCTTTTAGCATAATTCATAAAACTATTCCTCCTCTTCAAAAATAAATACTTGTTCAATTGTCATGTTAAATATCTTTGCTATATTATAGGCAAGAAAAATGGATGGATTATATTTACCATTTTCCAGTGATATTATTGTCTGTCTTGTTACATTGCAGAAATCTGCTAATTCTTCTTGTGTGATTTTTCTTTCTTTCCGAAGTTCTCTGATTTTATTTTTCATATTTTGAGGATTCACCTCCTAAATGTATAGCACACTTTACAATTATAGTATAGTATACTTTACATTTAGTGTCAAGCTAACTTTACAATTATATATGTTTATGAAGTTTAATTTTTGTTTAAAAACCTACTTAGGGCTATTAAGCTAATTTTTTATTAAATATATTTGAAATGTCAGTAAATTTAGATTTCCTTGAGTATATTGCTGTTTTTACTTTACTATATAATACATATAAGTGACTTTGTGTTAAATTTAGAATGAAGATAGATAAAATTTTATACAAATTGAACAAAATCTTGAATAAAGTATATAAAAATGCAATATTATGATATATAATAATATTAAATTTTCAAAAGGAGAATGTAATATGATTTCTATAAATGGAGTAAAATATATAAAAGATATGTGCCAAACGCAAGCAGACATGATACCAGGAGGTGTTATATATTTAACCACCGACGGAGCTACTTACACTTGGAGAAAAGCGTCTAAGGAATTTGATTTAAATGTATTTCAAGTCGGTGAAAAGTTGAATTCAAATAGTGTAACTGGTAAAGCTATGAGAGAAAATAAAATGCTTATAGAAAATGTTCCTCGTTCTTTATATGGAATCAGATTGAAGATTGTGTCGGAACCAATAGTCAATGATGAAGGACAAACTGTAGGAGTGTTTTCCAGTGCATTTCCAGTAATGCATCCATTAATGAAGGCATTTAATGATTTTGCACCAATATTATCTGAAATGTTTTCTGATGGAGCTGTAATTTTTACTACAGATTTAAATAAATTTATTAGCATACAAGAGTCGAAAGATTTTAAGCTGTCTCAATTAAAGGTTGGAGATAATTTTAAGAAAGATACTACAGCTGCTGAAGCTGTGAAAACTAAAAAACCAGTGTCTGTAGAGCATGATGCTTCAATGTATGGTGTACCAGTTTTATCAGTTTGCTATCCTTTATTTAGTGATGATACAGGTGAATTAATTGGAACTTTTGGCCTTATGATTCCTAAAGTTGAAGCAAATAATTTGAAAGAAATGTCCAAGAGCTTAGAAGATAATCTTGCTCAAATAACTTCTACTATTGAAGAATTAACAGCATCGGCATCTACTATACATGAAAATGAGCAGAATCTTAATAATAGTATTAATGAAATAACAGATTTATCACAAGAAATAAATGGTGTAGCTTCACTTATAAAAGGCATAGCAGATCAAACTAAGATGCTTGGATTAAATGCCTCAATTGAGGCAGCTAGGGCAGGAGATGCTGGAAAAGGTTTTGGAGTAGTTGCTCAGGAAATTAGAAAATTATCAGAACAGTCAAGAAGTACAGTACCTAAAATTGCAAAGTTAACCGATAATATTAAGGAAAAGGTTGAGTCTTCTAGCAAGATGAGTCAATATTCATTAACTTCAAGTCAAGAGCAGGCAGCGGCTGCACAGGAAATCACAGCTAGTATAGAAGAAGTTACTTCTATGTCAGAAAAATTAAATGAAATTTCACTTAAACTATAATAGTTCATATTTGAAAAAATATTTGTATGCTTACAAAAAAATAAACTTATACGTAGAAGTATTTTACAATAAGCAAGTATATTTAACTGTATTTGTGGTTGTAAAATATTTTCAGCATAAGTTTATTTTTGTTCAGAAATCTACTTAAAGCTATTAAACTAATTTTTTATTAAATATATTTGAAAGACCTGTGTTTTTAATTCTATTTTGTATTTCTTTTCTGTCTATGGAATATAGACCTTTTTCTTTCATTCTGTTAAAAAATTCTGCACCAGCAAAAGTATATCTATTTTTTCTTCCTTCCTTAGTGTGTATTTTGGAAGTTGCATAGCTTATGATATCTCCAATAGCTGTATTGGTTGGAAGTGTTAGAGTAGGAATATTGAGTGCACATCTTACTGCATTATGACCGGCAAGGGATCCTGTACATATGGCTTCTGCTCGTTGTACCAAAATGCAAGTGGTCATACATCTTTAGAAAAGTCATTTTTTTTTACTGCCCCAGAACTTTATATCAAGGTTTCCAGTATCTCCATCCCATAAAACTCTATCCAGCATAACATTAAATATAAGCTTTTTTTCTTCGTCGTCTAACTCATCTATTATTTGCATTTTGTCTAAACATTTAAATATCATTTCTAAGTTTAGATCTGCTTGTGAAATTAGATTAGTAGAGGTTTCAATGTCGGTTAATGTTTTTTGACAGGTTTCTATTTCCTTATTGATACTTTCAATTTGGGGGATAATATATTTAGCAGCAACAGGACTAAGTGACATTTGATTTACTAGATTTTCAATTTGCTTTTTCTTACTAGTTATATCTTTCTTTATGTTATCAATATTTTTAAATTCGTAGGACTTGCTATTAACCAGTTCTTGTTTATACTCTTCTATTTGTTTTCTAAGCAGCCCTTTATTAAGGGAATATTCCTTTAATTTTTCCTTTAAAATTTTCTCTACTTGGTCAGTTCTTACATTGCCATTATTGCATCTAGTGCCTCCACTAGAGTCTTTTAATGTGCATTTATAATAAAATACCTTACCTGATTTATTTTTACCATGTATAACTTTCATGTTGCTGCCGCATTTTGCACATTTAAGAATTCCTGTAAGTAGGGCATTATTGGTTTTCCCAAGTCTAGGAGCCTTTTCTTTGTTTTCCTGAAGTAGTTTTTGAACTACCAGCCAATCTTTAGAGCTTATTATACCTTCATGTCTGGCAATAGCTGCAACCCATTCTCCAATGTCTCTATATGTAGTCCTACCACGTTTTTTATTATAGGTTAGAATACCATGTTTACTATCAGGGCTTCCAACTACAGTCATTCCTAGATCATTCAAATAAGCAATAACATTCTTGTTAGCTTTAACGTAAACAGGATTTACAAGTATGTCTTGAACGCCACTTTTATTCCAAATATCTTTACCAGTTTTAGTCTTAATAGAGTTTTGATTTAGATATTTAGTGACTTGACTTAGAGATTTTAATTCTAAGTATTTATCGTATATTAATTTTATGGTTTCCATTTCATCTGAGACAGGGGTTAGCTTATACATTTTACGTTCTTTAAAGTCCTGATCCAGATAAACCATTTCTTCTGATTTAAAGCCTAGTGGAGTTTGGCCGCCTAACCAGCGCCCACTTTTTGCAAGTTCTAGCATGTTGTCACGAACTCTTTCTGCAATAGTTTCTCTTTCTAATTGTGCAAATACACTTGCTATGTATACCATGGCTTTTCCCATTGGGGTAGAAGTGTCAAATTGTTCTTTTATACTTACAAAGGCAATGTCATGTTTCTGAAGTAATTCTAGTGTAGCAGAAAAGTCAGCAACATTACGAGAAATTCTATCTAATCTATAGCATATTAAAACATCAAATTTTTTGCTTGAAGCATCTTTTATTAATTCTTGAAATTTAGGTCTGTTTGTATTTCCACCACTAAATCCTTCATCTTCGTATATTATAAATTCTATAGCTTCATCATAAAGCCTATTACAATATTCCCGGCACATTTGTACTTGGTTCTCTATACTATCACCTTTGCCAGTAAATTTAGATTTCCTTGAGTATATTGCTATTTTCATATTCTGTGTACCTCCTTGAATAGAAGTTTTGGTATATGCAAACTAAAAAACATATAAGAAAGTATCTTATATGTTTGAAACACAGATTAGTTGCCAAAGTTTTTATTAGAGAGTTCTTTTATAAAATCATAAGCTTTTTCACCTTTACTGGATGTTTGTGAGATATCTTTAATAGCTCTGTCATGGAGAGAGTAATTCCTATCTATAGTCTTATTTACTTCTTCAAATTTACGATCCATTTGTTCTGATAGGTTTTTATGACCTTCAGATAATAATTGTATGTTTTTCTCTTGCTTTTCAAGCATTAGAGTATTCTTATCAACTTTTTTATCTAAATCACCGATTTTTTTATTAACATTTTCAAATCCATTTTGCATTTTGGAATACATCTTTTCCTGAGTTTGTTTTAAGTCAGCGTACATTTTAGTCATGAATTCAAACATTTTATCATTTTCCATAATTATTCTCCTTTATGATAGCAAGGGTTCATAAATCGATTAATATTTTTTCTTCATTATTCATTATAATAGATCCTTTTGTTTGCTCTATACATTTATAAATTATATTCCAGATCAATTAACATTATATCATGAAATTATATTTTAAGAAGGCTGAGTTTTGGTAATTATTTTAAATACAGTATTAACTGAACTGCTGATAAGAGGTATGGAGGAGTTAGAAGCATTGCTTACAGTAGAAGAAAAGGGGTTATAAATTATGTATCAGAATTAGGTGTGGTTGAAATGATTATTACTTAAAATTATTGAAGAATAGGGAGTTCATGAAATACAAAGTCCTTTATTTTTTGTAAAAATTAGCAGGAATTTAGAAATTTTGTGTAGAAGTAAATATTAAAAATATATTTTATATTATAAGAAGGTATATAAGATTATGAATTATGAAAAAATTTTATACTTGATAAAAAAAATTAAAAGTAGTAGTAAATATAATGTAAATTTTAATAATAAACCTGATCATGATACTGTTCCTATTTGTACTATGCCTGGGAAGGAATTAGTTCTTCAAGATAAAGAAAAAGCAAAGAATTATAATAAAATAATTAATAAAATATGGGAAAATTGTACAGAACTATGGGATACAGTATCGTTAGAAACTATAGAAAATGAAATTATAAAAGTTATTATACAGTCTTTTGAAAATAAAACTGAAATTGAAATCGAAGACTTAAAAAAAATATTCAAGTATCTATTGTCGTTAAAAAATGAAAATTGGACAGCATTTAGACAAATTTATGGAATAAAAATGAATTCAGTTAAACCATTACAATTTGGAGATTTTACTATATATAATTTGGATAATCATAAACGAATATTAGACCAACAGTACCCAAACGCTAATTTGGAAAGCAATAATAGTAATAAATATTTTATTAAAGTTATGGTTAAGGCCAGGGATGGTGAAAAAGCAAAAATATTAGCTAATAGAAAATTTGTACAATTCGAGAATATTATTAGGTTTATGATAAAAGATATTTCACATTATTATAATGTTGCTATATTTAATTATATGCATCCCTCATATGAATATGCCAGGATGTTATGTGATGATGGATGTACTATCAGTGATATGAGATTAAATACTACAAGATCGAGAAAAGTTGATTTGGAGGAGTCATATCTTATAAATAATGAATTTGGAAATAAAAAAATATGGGAAATAGCTAAAAAAAATAATAACTCAGAAATAGAAAAGAGGTTATTGGTGGCTATTGAATGGATTGGTAAAGGGCTAAATGATTTAGATGAAGGCAAAGCTTTTATTCAGTTTATTTTTGCGATTGAAGCATTGTTGCAGTTAAATAAAGGAGGCATTGTTTCACCATCTATAGCAAGTCAAATATCAGAATATGCATCATTCATAATTGGTAGCAAATTGGAAGAAAGAATTGACATTGAAAAAACATTTAAAGATTTATATTCTAAAAGATCAGACATTGCACATGGTAGAAGTCAGTCAGTTTCAGAGGAAGATTTAAAAACTGCATTTCTAATGGCAAGAGATTTAATTGTAAAAATATTAACGTTGCCAGATTTTCAAAATATAAAATCTATTCAGGATATTCAGGAATGGGTTAAAAATAAAAAATATAGTTAGGATTGAATTAAGTATGCTTCTTAATAGATAAATAATTTTTGTATTAATAATAGAATATATAAGGAATACACATGTGTGGAGCCATTTTAAGAGTTATTTATATTTAGACATATAATTCCTGTAAATAACTTAATGTTAATTATATGGACTATACGGAAGACAGAAACGTATAAATTTAAAATAGCAAATATAATATACAAATATTTTGAGCAGTGGTTAAATTGACTACTACTCGGGAAGTGTTGACATTACTAGAAGTGCAGTTTTATAAATTTTTCTCCATTTTTCATCCAAAGTTTTAAGTCAAGGTAAAAAACATTAGTTCTGGATAATATGTTATAATACATAAACTATTGATGTTATGCCATTTTAAAAAGGATTATTACATAAAATTCAAAACCGAAGTTTATAGATAATACTTTGATAGCTCAACTTGATAGAGAAAGGTGTCCGTAAAGTACTGATATCCTTCTACTAATATTGTCAAATTTGAGAAGAAAGTTCACAGAAATCTGGAGAAATAATTTTTTATAAGGCTAATGAAGACTGAAGGTAATTGTAATACTTATATTGAATTTTAATTTAAACTTATGGGGGTATTAATGTATGGATAGAAATATTTTATTTTTGGCCAAGTTTAGTGAATTAAGTAACCTCAAAAAGCTAAAAAATGGTAATATGTATTTTTCAAATGCTGAAAATTTTCGAAAAATAGAAGAAGAACAATTTATAAGGGGTCAAGGTGACAAATACGATGGTATGTTCAATATTTTCACTGTTAGTGCAAAATTTATCCCCAACAAGTCTACAGACAATGAATATGTAGTTAACAACATACCTTTTTCTATTGATTTTGAAGGGAATAAAAATAAAGCAGTATTTTGTATCATGGCTGGAACAAAGGAAAATTGTATAGAATATGAAGGTAAAAATCATTATAAGATTAAGTTTAATAAAGAACAATCAAACTTGATAAAAAATCACTTTCGTAATGCTGATTCTGTATTAATTATAAAAAATCCTTTAGCTTTTATTGAAAATATTCATACTAACATCAAAAACCATATTTGCGATAATAAAGTTTTTTACTACAAAAATAATCGTTTAACCGATAAGTTTATTAATTTTATTTTTCAAACAAACTTTAATAATATTGGTAAAAGAGAAATGAGTATAAATCAAAATAATGTTCATCGTTTTCTTTTATGTAAAGATGAATTTTTTAAACTTCAGCAAGAATATCGTTTTATTTTGTATGATACATTCATTGATGAACCAAGAACTTTTTTTATAAATCCTATTGATGATTGTGAAATATATACTTTAGATGATTTCTTTGCAGGTATAGAAGTAAATATGAAATAAATAAAAAATAGAGTTAAATAGTCTATTGTATAATCTTAAGAGTCAAAATAGCATTAGTATTTTATTACAAATAGTAATTTGTGAAGTTGTTTAATATTAAATTATTAAGAAAATTTATAAATAATGAAATGTACAAATTAGAAATTTGTAGTACATATTATTTATGCACAACATAGAAAGGGGTTTTTTATGATACTTGGAAATAAATCCGTTGTTGATAATGCCATTGATTTAACTTGCATAAGCATAACCTTTTCATCAAAACCTATCATCGTGGGTGGCCTTGCAATGGAGTATTATGGGTTGCGTAAATGTGGTGATGATATTGACTTAATTATATCAAATGAAGATTATCAAATTTTAGCAAGTAAATATTCCGAGTGTAAAATAGATACCTGGGGAGACTTGGGTATTAAATTTAATCAATTTGAATTACTACGAAGTGTATCACGTTTGGATTATGATTTTTATTCAAAAGGAGCAATTGAATATGAAAAATATAAGGTGTTATCTTTTGAAAGATTATTTTTCATGACAGCTGCTGCTGTAAGGAGTGAACCTGATGTTAAGAAACGTGTTGATGATTTCGGATTAGCACTTGGACATTGTTATAATAATTATCGTAACCAAGATTATGTGAATAATGCTGAACTACATACTGCAACATATGAAAACGCTCTTGATGGAACAATTTTCGGTGGTAAATATATATAAAGGGAACAATTTTCGGTGGTAAATATATATAAAGTGAGCATAAAGCGAAGCACGACAAATTCCAATTTGTTTAATAGATGTAACTTAATTTTAGTTTTACTGTAAATTTATTATTGTAATGATGAATAGTAAGTGTCAAATAAGAGAGTGGATAGAAACTACTCAAAAAATGTGAAATAAGTTTCAAACAACACAAAATTATAGAATGAATAGATTAAAATTATATGTGAGTGTAGGAACAGTGGAGGAAACGTATCTTTTTGGTGTAGGAATAATGGAATTAAAACAAGCGGTTATTATTTCCTGTAAATCATCAAAATACATTTTATTCATATTAAAAATTTTTTCTATAAGTTATTGGAAGGAAAATCGTGTTTCTAGAAGTTTTCAACATATTTATTCAAATTAAAATTACGAGTTACAGTACTATCGTATTTAAAGTCATATCTAAGTAATAAAGGTTTTTACATTTTAAAGAAGGATTATAATTAATTATGTAGAATATAGTAAACAATAGGATTAAAGTAAGATATGTTATATATTTACTTGATTATATACAGCGTACTTCTGAATTAAAGCTATACTTAATAATTGGAAATTGTAAAATCAAAAAAGGGCTTAAGTATATTTAGAATTACATAAAATAATTGTTTTGAATAGATAATTATTAGAATAATCGTGGGAGAGGAGAAACATGAATGAACAAAATAAGGCTGTAAATGCAGGTGTTAACTGTTCAACTGGCATAGAATTTCAAAAGCATTGTGTGTTACACATTTTGTTTGAAAAGTATCACGATTTAAAAGACAAAAAATATTTTATTTGTTTAGAGCATCATGACGATTTTTTGTTCTGTTACATGACAGGTGATAAATTTATTTCTTCAATTGATTCTTATCAAGCAAAGAAATCTTCTAAACCATGGACATTGGGTAAAAATATGTATGATTTAATAAAAAAAATGGTGGAAGTTGGAGCATCTTTATATGCAGATAATAGTATATTAAAAGTAAAAAATTATACACATAATCTAGAATTTATAACTAATAACTCTATTATATTGAATAATGGGAAAAGTGGAAAAAACAAAAGAAAAACTATAACTATTAATGAGAGTAATAGCAAAGTGAAATTTACGGAATTAGATGAAGAAATTAGTAATAGAATTAAAAGTCAAATAAAAAAAATGTTGAAAGATAACACAGGAGAACTGAAAGAGTTAAATAACGTTTCAATGGGATACATTGATTTCCCAAAGAAGAGCTTGGATCAAAAAGATTGTTTGGTAGGAGAATTTAATAGAATATTTGGGGATAGAGTTAATGACCCTAAGGCTGCAGTAGATGCCTTATTGCTCTTATTTAGAGATATTGAAAATACTTTAAATCAAGGAAATACGGCAACATTAGTGGACCAATCAAAACGTATTAGCTGTGATAAAATAAATCAAACCATTAATATTATTACTACAAAAAAAATGGCATTTAACTTATGGCGTGAAGAAAAAAAAGAGATATGCAATAAATTAAACATTGCCATTTCAAAGCGAGCTACTTTTGAACTTAATTTTGATAATAGCTTCGATAGATTTAAAGACTTACAACAAGTAGAACATATTAAAATATTTGGTTTTGTTAAGGATAACAGTGATATAATGAATAATTTCACAAATGATGTTGACTGTATTCAAGAATTATACAAAAAATTTAAAAATAATATAAGCTCTCAACTATCAGAATTAAATATAAAAGCAGCAATTTATGCAGCTTATATAGAAGTGAGGGAAATGTTATGGGGACAAAATTAACAATAAATAGTCTCTTTGCCTATTCAGAAAAAAATAACAAATACTCTTATATAAAATTTGGAAAATATGTAAATATTATTTATGGGAAAAACACATCTGGAAAAAGTACGATTTTCCAGGCCATTATGTATACTATGGGGATAAACGATGGTAATGAGTATTTACAAGAGATTCTTGAAGAAGATGTTTTTTTTAGAATAGATTGTATAATAACAAAAAATAATGTAGATGAAAAGATTGTTTTTATTAGAGATGATGAAACTGTATTTATCAAAAAAGTGAATAGACCAGTATTAAGATTTAATGGGATTAATGCGGACAACTCTGTAGAACATATTAAATTAAAAGAATATATGCATAAATTATTTGGATTTACATTAAAATTAGAAAATAAAAATGAATATAAAGTTGCTCCAATAGAAGCAATGTTTTTGCCATACTATGTATCTCAACCAGTGGGTTGGGTATATATACGAAAATCTTTTAATAGCCTTGAGTTTTATAAAAATTTCAAAGAAGACTATTTAGACTATTATTTAGGTATTGAGTCATTTGTTGATAGAGAGAAAAAGAGAGGATTAGAAATACAATTAAGAGATAAAGAAGAGAAAATAAAATTTTATATAAATACTGAAAAAAGTAATGATGAATTTCAGATTACAAAGTTAGTAGATGAACAGTTTGCTAATGAATCGAGGGAATATATAGAGTCTCACAATGATAATCAGAGAATTATAAATGAGTATGAAGAAAAATACATATCAAAATGTAATGAACAAAGTTATTATCAACAGAGAATGTCTTTATTAAGAAAAGTTTCTAGACACCATAAGTATCAAAACCCTGAAGGAGGGGTATGCCCTACTTGTAATCAAAAACTCCCTTTTAGTATAGAGTCATCATATAAATATTTCCAAGAAGATAATGACACTAAAAAAGAAATGAAAAAATGTAGAGAGAAAATTAAGAATTTGCAATCAGAAATTAATTCTTTAAGAAAAAAGATAGATAACCAAAAATTGAATATGTTAAAAGAGTATAATATTTTGAGAAAGTATTTTAATTATGATCTTTCATTTGATAGTTGGATAAAAAATAAAGTTAATGCTAAATTAATTAATAATATTAAATATAAATTAGGAGAATTGACTACTGAAAAAATAAAAATCAAAGACAGTTTAAAAGACTTTAAAACACAAGAAGAAGTTGAAAAATCCAGATTAGATAAATGTAAGGAGTTTTCAGATATTTTTTTAGATTACTTAGATGAATTAGGAGTAAAACCCTTAAAAGGAGGACGATATAATTTATTATATAAGATTTCAGCTTTCCCTTCTCAAGGAGTAGAACTTCATAAAACAATACTTGCCTATAATTTTGCATTTAATAAACTTATAGCAAGAACAGAGAATGTTCAACGATTTCCATTTATGTTAGATGCTGTTTTTAAAGAAGATATTGAGCAATCAAATAAAAATGTCATTATGAAATTTATTGGAAAATACAAGCCTGGTGATACGCAATTAATATTATCAATGGCTGAGACGAAAGAGAATGAAGAAAGTGTATATAAATATAATAAAGAGTATTTTAATGGAGAAGCTAATTTAATTTGTATAGGAGGAGCAACTAAAGAACGTGCTTTCTTAACTTTATATGATAATAGTATGAATAACTATTTAGAAGATACGCTAAATATTATGAATGAATAAGAAAATGAATAATGCAAGGAATTTGAAATTATTTAAATATTGGACAAAAATATTTTTATAATAAAGGAATTCCATTAAAAATTTAATACTTAGTAAGCGATAGATTACCCGGTATAGTGGCATAATAAATTACGACCATTTTAAACGAATGGCCGTTTATTTTTAAGCTATACACCAGGGGGAGTTTATAGCTTAATAAGAGCATTTATGACGTATCAGAGTGGATGGGAATAATCCAAGAAGCAAAAATATGATTTGAGTACTGAATTGTATAGTAATAATATTCCAGTAACAATAAAAAGTTCAAAATTTACCTATCTTGATTTAAAGCATGATTTTTGTCTTGAAACAGCAGATATTTATTACAAAAACAAAGATAGACTTCTTAAAAAATTAACAACATAAGAGTTATTACTGAAAGGATTCGGTTAGCCGATGATGTGACAGTAAAAATTTATATGGCAAAGCCATTAGTTAGTTATACTTTTTTCTTCTCAACTTATATTTTTTAAGTAAATTAACCATTCTGACTCTTAAATAAGGACTAAAAATTATTTTTTGTCCTTATTTAAGAGCTTGCTATCAGTTTTTAAAGATGCTTTTATCATTTCTACATATGAATCGTCTATTTCGCCGTCCTCACCAATAAGCCCATCTTCAAATAGTTTCTTTATTATGAGTGTAGTATATAAACCTTTAGATATGACTTCATTTTCATCATCATTTTTGTGTTTCTTTATATAATCCTCTAAGAGTTCGTTACATTTTTCCATGATTTCCTCTGATTTTGGATTAGGTTTAATATAACCTGTTTCCTCTAATAGTTGATTTGTGGATTTACCTAAAATCTTAGCTATCTTGCATATTGTATCAAGGGTAGGTTCCACTTTTTTTCCACTACGAGGGTCAATACCTTTTTCGAGCTTATCAATGTATGCGTGACTTAATCCACATCTGTCACCGAAATCTCTTAAAGATAAGTTGTTATTATTTCTATATTTTTTAATTAACTCACCCAATGTTTTCATTTTACGACACCTCATTTATATTATACCATGTCAACTATTGTTTACAAAAAATAGTTTGTATTTATTTTGTAAATCATAGTTGACAAAAATAAAAGAAAGTATTAGAATAAAACTTGTAAACCAAGAATGACACAAACAAAGGAGACGTAATATATGGTTAACAGAATTGCTTATTATAGAAAAAAATCAAAAATTTCGCAAGATCAACTCGCTAAATCAATAAATATATCTAGGCAATATTTATCAAAAATTGAAAACAATAAAGCTAATCCAGCTTATAATATTGTTTTAAAAATAAGTAAATTTCTAAGAAAAGATGTAAATGAAATTTTTTTTGAAAACAATGTAAACCATGATAAACAAACTGCTTAAATTTTAAATTAATCCTTTCAGCCTAAAAAATCAATTCAAAAGGCTAAAAATTAAATCATATCTTTTGAAAATTTAAAATAGGACAATCATTAACTTTCATAAGAATAAACTAGGAGGCGATTAAGCTGAAAAACAAAATTAAATCTGTTACTGTGAGTTATCCAGAAACTGATGAACTAAAAGATGAATTACAACTTAGATACGTAAAAGTATTAGCAAAAATTATTGTTAATATGCCTCCAGAAAGATTAAAAAAATTATCAAACTTATAGTAAAAAGATTGCAGCTAAGGTTATAAAAGCAGTGAACTAAAGATAAAAAATATATAAACATTCTTTTATATATTAATTTTAGCAATAAAATAGCATAAATTAACTACAATTTCATACAACTTTCATTGCTAAAAAGTGTAATTTGATTAAAGAAAAGAGATGAAAACATATGGGTAGAAACATAAAAGATACTGATACTGTCTATAAAAAGGCAAGAATAGAAGCATCAAGTTTTAATGACAAACTTAGAAGTAGAGAAGGCACGAGTGAAATACTTGGAGTAAGCCCTAGTTCATTATTAAATTATGAAACAGGAGTATGTAAGCAAATACCTACTGATGTGGTAGTTAAAATGGCTGAAATTTATAATGCACCAGAACTTATGAATTATTACTGTTGTAAGGAGTGTCCTATAGGGAAATATAGTGTTCCACACATTGAAGTTTTAGAAATGGACAGAATTACAATTCAAATTGTATCTTCACTAGAAAATATTAATGAGGTGAAAAAAGAACTATTAGATATTACAGAGGATGGAATCATTACAGAATATGAAAAACCGAAGTTGGATCATATTGTGAAAACATTGGATAAGATTTCAGTTGAATCTCAGGAATTAAAGCTTTGGGTCCAGAAAAATATTGAAAGGAAAGGAAGTTATTAATATGGCTGAAATGCCAGAAAACATAAAAAATCTTTTAAGAGATTTAAAGGAGGGAAGGGAATGTTTAATCCAGAGAAAGTAAAAGGTTTTAGCAAATTGGACAAAGAGGGTAGAGAAGTTTTTAGAAGGTTTTGTGAGAAATTTTACAAGGCATGGGAGCATCCAGAGGATCATGTGCCAACTTCAGTAAAAAGAATAGACAGTAAGTATCTTAAAGTTGTTTTAAGTGATGGCGACTGGTTGCATATCTTAAAAGATGGAAGTTGGTATTAAAGGAAGGAGGTAAAACTATGGTATTTGAAAATATGGTAGCACTTTTAATAGCTGCTGAGAAAAAATGCCCTCAGGAAGTGGCTTTCAAATACTTAGACAGGTTGGCGCATGAAACTGAGTTTAAAAGAGCTCCTGTATTTAGCTGGACATATGAAGATATACAAGATGTATTGAAATTTAGGCAGGAAGGTATTAGTGATGAAGAAATAGGTAGTTATTACGGAGTAAAAGCAGGTACTATAGTAAGACTATTTTATAAGAAAATTAATACATCAATATCAATGAAACCTAGAAAACGTGGGACAAGAGCTGAAATAGAAAAAATGTTGGAATTGAGTAATCAAGGATTTAGTGCAAGAGAATTATCAGATAAATTTCATATCAACATACAAACTGTATATAACAGAATTCAAAAAGCAAGAAAGAAAGAGGTGTGTGGAAATGACTGATTTTAGAAAAAATAAGGTAAATGATCTTAGGGAAAAACTGGATAGGTATGCTTATGAGCATGGAACATTAGATCAAAAAACATTGGAGATAAGTCAAGAGGTGGATAAGTTTATAGTCGAAGATATGAAAAGAATCCTCTGCAAAGGATTCAATTAAAACTAATATCGTTATTTTGGTTAGGGTACTCTGCAAAGTACCTTAGCCACATTATAGCATGTATGGAGGTGAATTTTCAATAAGAATTAACTTAATGCACATCTATAAATCAATTCTATTAAAAAATTATAGATTAGGAGATGTATTTACTTATGGCAAAATATAGATATGTATATACGAGCTTTTGGGAAGATCCAAAAGTTACAGAAAAGTTTACACCAGAGGATAAGCTATTTTTCATATACCTCTTAACAAATCCTCATACGACACAAATAGGTATATATAAAATAACTAAAAAACTTATAGCATTTGAAATGGGATATTCTATAGAATCGGTAGATAGTTTGATGGTTAGATTTGTAGATCATCATAAGTTAATTAGGTATAATGCGGAGACTAGAGAGATTGCTATAAAAAATTGGGGTAAATTTAATCTTAATAAAGGCGGCAAACCTATCATAGATTGTGTGAATAAGGAATTGACGGCAGTAGAAGACAGGGAGCTTATAGACTATGTAAGCCAAGGTATAAAAAGTCAAACTATAAGGGATTTATTTCTAAAATCAATAGGTAAGTTGGATGATCAAAAAGCATTTGATTCACCTGAAAATGATCAATCAAAAACAGATGAAAATAATGAAGAATTGGGCGATACGCCCACGTATCGTGAACGATACGTGGACAAAACTAAAACTAAAACTAAAACTAAAACTAAAATTAAAAGTAATAGTAATAATAATAGTCAAGATGAAAATAATATCAAGCCTGTGGATAATGTGCATAATGTGGATAACTCTGAACTGTTAGATGAAAAATCTAATAATCAAAATAAAATACCTTATGCTGAAATAGTGCAGTATTTGAATTCTAAAGCAGAAACTAATTACAGAGCTACAACGGAATCTACAAGGTCAAAAATTAAAGCTAGGTGGAATGATGGTTTTAGATTAAATGATTTTAAAACCGTTATATGCAAAAAGACAGAAGAATGGACAGGTACAGATATGGAAAGATACCTTAGGCCAGAGACGTTGTTTGGTACCAAATTCGAAAGTTATCTTAACCAAAAAGTTGTAGCAGGAAACACTAAAAATAATTCAAATAAGAGTACTTTTAACAACTTTAAACAACGTGATTATGATTTTAAAGAGTTGGAAAAGAAATTACTTGGGATAAGTTAAGGGCTGTAAATTGATATTAAAAAGAGGTTGATAAAGAATGAAAAAGGTAAGCATTGTAAATATAAAGGGCGGAGTTGGTAAGACTGTAAGTACTGTTAACATAGCAGCATGTTTAGGAGAACTAAACAAGAAAGTTTTGATAGTTGATGCAGACGCACAAAGTAATGCTACGCAGTATTTAAACTGTTATTCTCCAGAAGGAATTTCAACCTATGATGTGCTTATGGACAAGGATATAGATGTAAATACGGTAATAAAAAATACAAGTGTAAAAGGTGTAAGTGTAATACCGGCTAATATAAAGCTGATATTATGTGAAAATGAGATAGTAAATGATACTAGGAGAAGTAGAGAGAATAGGTTAAAAAAAGCATTGGACGCTTTAAAAGAAGAATATGATTATGTGATTATAGATTGTCCACCAAGTTTAGGCGTTGTAACTACCAATGCACTGGTAGCATCTGATTATATCTTAGTTCCAATTAAGATAGACCGATTTGCATTAGATGGATTTGGATATTTACTTGATACTATAGACCAGATAAGTGACGAGTTTAATCCAAAATTAAATTTTACAGGTGCATTTATAACAATGGATAAGAGGACTGCAATAAATAGGAAAATGAAAGCAGAACTTAAAGAGGCTCTTAAAGATAAGCTTTTCAATGTGTCTATTAGAGAAAATGTTAAAGTAATACAGTCAACATTTGAGCAACAGCCTGTTATAACATACTGTAAAAATGCCATAAGTAGCAAGGACTATAGAGCTCTTACCCAGGAGGTAATGAAGCATGTCATTTAATTTTAAAGGCATTGCAGATAGAGTAAATCACCTTGATAGTAAACAGGATTTCAATTTGAAAAACATTGATATAGAACAAATAGTACCAAATGAAAAGAATTTTTATGGTATGAGAAATATAGAAGAGCTTATGGAAGATATAAAAGCTAACGGACTTTATCACAATCTAGTTGTAACACCTTTTGATGATGGCAAATATAAAATAATCTCTGGTGAAAGAAGGTACCTTGCATTAAAAAAGTTAGGTTATAAAAAGGTACCATGTCAGGTAAGAGAAAATATAAATGCGATAGACAGTGAGATAATGCTTATTCAGGCGAATGCAAAAACTAGGGAACTTACAAATGCTGAAAAAATGGAACAGATAGAACGGCTTAAATTTCTATATGATCAAAAAAGAAAAAATGGTGAAAAGTTAGAAGGTAAAACAAGGGATTTGATAGGAAAAGATTTAAATCTCTCAGGTAGCCAAGTTGGTAAATATCAAAAAATTAATAAGGATCTTGTTCCAGAGCTTAAAGAAATGTTCTTAAAAAATAATTTGGATATGTCAAAGGCAGCAAGTATAGCATCACTAGAAGAACCCGGTCAAATCACTATATATGAACTCTTAAAAGGAAATGCTGAATTGAATAGGAATGAAGTAGAAAGGTTAAAAAATGAGATAAAGAAAAAGGAAGATGAGTTAAAAAGAGGTCAGGAGGATTACAAAAAGCAACTTTCTGCAGAATGTGAAAGATTAAAGAAAGCTAGAGAAAGTTTTAATGAGGATTATAAAAAGTTGGAAGCTCAAAAAGGTGTTCACAGTGAGCACCATGATATCAAAAATATAGAATTTAATTTAGAAATAAATATGGCAGTAAGAAATTTAAAAGATGATGCAGATTTACTTGTAAGAAAGTTAATGTCTGCTAGAGAAGATAAAAGGACATTAAGCGAAAGCAATCTAAAAGATATTGATGACTTACAGAGAGGCCAGTTAAAGTATATTTTTAATTTTAAAAGGTGATTACAGTGAGCACCTTTTAGAGAGGAGAAAATATGGATATTGGGAAAATTGATGTAACAAAAAAATATACGTTTATCGAGGCATGGAGGAAAGGTATTAGTAATAGCAATATGATTATAACTAGTGACAGCAGTGGTAATAGTTATAAGATTGATAGTTCCAGTGAGAAATTAAAATTTTATAATCCAGTTATAGCTACATGGCAAGTATGCACTTATATATTGCCTGAAGAAATATTTAATATGTGGTATATTACTGCAGATTTAAGTTAGGGGAGAAAATATGTGGGGACCAATGGTTATATGTATAAGGTTTAGAAATTTTAAACATAAGATTAGGCTAGTTAAAAAGTATAGCAGTAGGGGATATAGAGTTGAGATTTTAGATGGTAATTTTATATATGCAGAAAGTAAAGAGTATCAGAAATCAAAAGTTAATATGTAAAATGAAAAAATTATGTACATGGGGGTGAGGTTGTGGATACAAAAATAATAGAAAAAGTTAAAAAACTTCTTGCGTTAAGTGAAAGCAGTAATGAAAATGAAGCACAGTTGGCTATGATAAAAGCTCAAGAGATCTTGGCAAAATATAAATTATCTCTCAAAGAAGTTAAAGAGTTTAAAAAGATTAATAGTAAAATAATTAAAAAGGTGTCAGATATAACATTTAGAACGTCTAAATGGAAGGCAGAATTAGCTGATGTTATAGCAAATAATTTTGGATGTTATATTTATTTTGAGACTAAAAGAACCCATAAAATAGTTTTTCTTGGCAAGGAAGAAGACGCAATGGTTTGTAACATAATACTTGAATATGCGATTGACTCTATAGAAAGTACAATGAGAGTGATTAAATATAGCTATAGAAAAAATAGAATGAGTACGAGGGGCATTACTAACGATTATGCTATGGGATTTATAGAAGGATTAAATTATAGATTTGAAAAACAAAAACAAAACAATAGAGAATGGGGCCTTGTGCTCATGAGGGATGCTGATGTTACAGAAACTTATAATAATATGGATTTTAGAAAAAATTTAAATTGTGATGTTGATTTTGAGTATTCAGAGATATATGACCAAGGGGTTGAAGATGGAAAAAAGTTTAGTATTTCAGATAAAGTTGAGCAGGGAAAGTCAGATGAAACTGTTTTATTAGAATGTTAATTGTTTTGTAATATATTTTTACGACGTAACTATTGTAAATATACAAATCTAGGCTTTTTTCTAAGAATATTATATCACATAAATTTCCAAATTATAAGACTATAAACTACTTCTATTATTTGGTAAAATTTTATTTACACAACAAGAAAGAAGGAATCAAATATGAAAATTGTAGCTATTAATGGAAGTCACGTAGGTAAATCAGGTAATACTAATGTCATGGTTACTGCTCTTTTGAAAGGAGCTCAAGAAGTGGGTGCACAAACTAATAATATTTTTTTAGCTGAAAAGAATATTGAATATTGCAAAGCATGCAAGTTCTGCTGGTTTAAAAGTCCTGGAAAATGTGTAATTAAAGATGATATGAACGAGATATTATATTCTATGAAAGGGGCAGATATTCTTATTTTAGCTACGCCACTATATTTTGATAACATATCCAGTATGCTAAAAGTTTTTATAGATCGATTAATTGTGACAGCAAGCCCTTATTGGGAAAAAGATAATGATGGAGAATGCCGGCATATTAGAAGATACAAGACACCAAAACTTATTATAGTATCTAACTGTGGGTACCCTGAAAGATCTCATTTTCAAGTAGTCTCTCATTGGATTAGAAGAGTTGCACGTAATGCTGATACTGAAGTGATTGGAGAAATATATGCTTCCCAAGGTGCTTTATTAAGTACACAAGTTAAAGAATTACATGCTGTAATTTCTGCATATTTGAAGACTTTAGAGAAAGCAGGTAAAGAAATTGTTATGGATATGAGGTTGTCAGAGCAGACCAAGAAGTTACTGGAACAAAATTTTATTCCTGATGAAATCTATATTAGAGAAGCAAAGAATAGATCTGACTATATATTAAAAAATATATAGTTGTTTAATAAAAACACTGTATTATTCAAAGCGAATTTTGCGGTGTTTATACGTCGCATTTCAATTATAGTATACACTTATTACAAAGTTAGAATAAGTACGCACTATGAAATAATTGCGACATAAATGCTGAGAATTGAAATACGAACGATGGTCTTTGAAAATAGAATAATGAGGTGTGAAGAAGTAAATGATTTGTATTTATTGTAAATATAATCAGCTTTTATTTGTAAAAGTTATGATATAATTACTATTAATAAAGGCAAAATAGTAAAATATTATGAGTTCGATAATATAGAAAGATAATAATAGGAGGACAAATTATGGAGTTTGGTGGATGGTCATCATGGCAAGTTATAACTTTAATTATTTGTATTACAGTAGCCATTGGTAGTGGTACAGTAGTTAGTAAAAAAAAGAAAAAGTAATGTAAATAATGAATAATCTTCTAGTTTACTGACTTAACTATAAAAATAAAAAGATAAAAGCTTACTACAAAGATTATGTTTACTTACTGGAAATTTACGATAGATAGACTTTATTCTTATTTAACATAACAATTAAAAGTGAATAATTTACTGAAACGCCGTATTATTTAAAAAATTTTATGGCGTTTTTTATGTTCGTAAATCAAAGAGTAGGTGCACCAGAGGTGCAGCTGTTGAAAAAAATAAGATATGACCATTTAAATTTAAAGTATGAACAGTTATCTTTGAAAATGTGCTATATAAGGAAATTAATCTAGTGTTAGAGGGGATAAAATTAACTAACATTATAATATGAAGTCTAGTTAATACTTCCAACAGAATTTACGGGAATGGGTATGGATTTGTGTAAAAACCAAATCTATACCCATTATTTTTGTATAATGGAATGGAAGATTTGGAACAATATTCTTAAATAAATTAGGAGGAGTTTCAAATGAAAGAAATTGAAGTACCAGATATCGATTATAAGGAAGAAGTTAAAAAATGCAAAACTATGGAGGACGTAGTTGGCAGAAATGGTTTGCTGCAGAGACTTTTAAAGGATGTTATACAAAATATGCTTGAGGCAGAAATGGAAGAACTGCTTGGCAGAGAAAAATATCAAAGAAGTGAGGATTCAGAAAATAAAAATTATAGAAATGGATACTCAAAGAAAAGTATTAGGAGCAGTGTTGGTGATGTAAATCTTGATATACCAAGAGATAGAAAAGCTGACTTTGAACCTAAAGTTGTAAAAAAATATGAAACTGTATGCAATGAACTGGATAAGAAAATTATAGGATTATACGCAAGAGGTATGTCTACAAGAGACATTCAGTCAGAACTGGAAGAATTATATGGCATCGATGTATCGCCAACAATGATATCAAAAATAACTGATAAAGTTATGGATTCAGCTGCACAATGGCAGAATAGGGCACTGGATGACGTGTATCCTATTGTTTATATGGATGCAATACATTTTAAGGTTAGGGAAGAAAATAAAATAGTCACAAAAGCTGCCTATATATGTATGGCCCTTGATATGAAAGGATATAAAGATATTTTGGGCATATGGATTGGTGAAGCCGAAGGAGCAAAATTCTGGCTGTCAGTTTGCAATGATTTAAGAAATAGAGGAGTAAAAGAAATACTGATTGCCTGTATGGATGGACTAAAAGGGCTTCCAGATGCAATAAAATCCGTATTTCCGGATGTTAGTATTCAAAATTGTATAATACACCAAATAAGAAATTCTATTAAGTATATAGCTTCCAAAGATAAAAAGGAATTTATGAAAGATTTAAAATGCGTATATAAAGCACCTACTGAAGATTCTGCAATTAACGGCCTGGATAATCTAAAGAAAAAATGGGATCAGAAGTATAGTATAGTAATTGAATCCTGGTATAATAACTGGGATAAGTTATCAACATATTTTAATTACTCACCGGAAATCAGGAAAATTATTTATACTACAAACGCATTAGAGGGTTTCAACCGACAGCTTAGAAAGTTTACGAAGATAAGAACAGTATTTCCAAATGATGAAGCACTTAGAAAATCTCTTTACCTAGCTACTGAGAAAGTCATGGAAAAATGGACTTCTCCATCCCAAAATTGGGGAATGACATTGGCACAATTAACTATTGTGTTTAATGATAAACTAGGCGAAGAGATACTCTAAGATTTAGCTAAAATTTTTATATTTTTTCTTATTTTATTGCATAATTAAGTATATTATACAAACAATAAGAATGTAATATTAATCAGTATTAGTATTACTCAAATATAAAAAAATATAACTGAAAATCAAAATTTCCAGTTATATAAAACTAAATCAAATCTATTTTACACAAATCCATCTATATTCTCGAATTTACTCAAAGACAATTATTATAAAAAATAATAACCCTAAATATTATTTTAGAGTTATTAATACTTTACCTTTGCAGTGATTTAAGATTTAATTTGAAAAAGGTTGTGAAGATTCTATATTTAGTAAACACAGTCATAAAAACAATGATTATTTTGCATAGAAAAATGTTATTAAGAATGCAATAAATGCTGTAAACACTGCAATAACAATAAAACTACGAGCAGAAGAATGATAAGAAATAACCTTATTTTTAATTTGATAAGCTGTTGATATTAAACCTCCAATTATCACAATTAATATTAGGTCAAAGTTTGATTCTATAAGTGAATTGCTTAGTTTCAATCCTCTTATAAATATATCTAAGAGGGTTGCAAACATCATAAATCTACAAGCGTAAGCATCTCCTTGATACACAACACTTTTTGTTCTTTCGTCTATAATGCCGTAAATAGAGGTATTTTTACCTTGTTTGTTGTTTTTTCTAAACATTTTTATTCCTCCTCCAAATAAAATAAATCTTCAAACTTTTTTTGTAAACATTTTGCAAGAATTAATGCTAATTTAGCAGTTGGACAGTATTGACCAGTTTCTATAGAACTTATTGTTTGACGGCTTACGCCTGCCATAGTTGCAAGTTGTTGTTGCGAAATGTTAAGTTCAGCACGTGCAACTTTTAATCGATTATTTAAATTAGTTTTATCATCCAAGAAAACACCTCCAGTAATTGAATGGTATCATATACAAATGGTTATGTCAAGTTTACTTTGCAATATGACAAGTACACTTGTTTACAATTTGTTTTATTTTATGACACAATACAATAGTTACAGGAATGAAGGTTTTAGTCACACCTGGAGTTTCTTATTTAATGACAACCGAAAAAAATATCTTTCATACAGCAAAAGATGGCCAGGTTTATGTTAAAGAAATTTAATACGCAATACGGTATTTTTATGTCAGAATAGAAAAACATATTATGTCACTTAAAAAAATTAATAAAAAAGAAGAAATAGAAAAAAGAATAAAGGAAAATCCTCAACTTGCTAAAGAATATGAAAAAGCAAAACGATAATATGAGAATATAAAATCAGGAAAATTAAATAAAAAATTTGGAGTTGATTAAATTTAATGAAACAAGATGGTTCTATAACGGAAAGAAAAAATCATATATATTGTTTTTCTGAAGAAGAAATTGACAGATACCTTGGGGAAACAATGAAGCATACTTTAATGGATATTATTAGACGAATTGAACGTGATAGGTCTTTAGAAAAGGGGATTATAAAATGAAACTAATGGTATTAGATAAAAATGATAAATGGGAAACTCATATGGATAAGGTAAATGAGGAATCTAGAGAACTGATTGAGGCAATAAAGGAAGGAAATATGTCTCATATAGCAGAGGAAGTTTTGGATAATATTCAAGTTTCGATAGGAATATTAGACAAGTTGTATAATGAGGGACTAAATATTGAGGAGGTAGTGCACATTCATAATAGAAAGCTAGTAAATAGAGGGTGGAAGCATAAAGCAGCCGTAAGAGTTCAGGTGAATAAAAAATGACTTACATAGCTTGCCTATGAGCCGTATTAAAAAGCAAAAAGGTATAATTGTACTAGAAGAGTTTAAAGTGCCTTAAAGTTAATTTTAACAATAATAGGAGGCATTTATGGAAAATAGAACGAAAAATAAAAATTTACATGAAGAATTACAAGATAAAATTCAAAAAATAGAGCAAAGTTTAATTCGTGGAAAAGAAATAACAATAATGGTTACTCCAAAGGGACTAAAAATTAAAGAAGCAGCAATAAAGATAATTAAATAATATGCATACAGCCAAATGGGGTTGTAGAAGAGCTAATGGAGCTATAGGATTTATGTATTAATTCTATAGCTCTTTATTTATTTACGGGAGGTATGGCAATATGAATAAAAAAGAATTTGATAAGATAAATGAGGTAGAGAGTTTTTTATATAATTACAAAAGTATAAAGTTAGCAATAGAAAATCTAAAAATGGAATTAGCTACAATGGATGAACCTTCAATCTCTGCAATTCAGTATAAGGAATGTACTGGGAAAACTAATAAGTTTAATTCAGATGTTGAAAATAAAATACTACAAAAAGAATTGTTAGAATCAAGGATAAAACACATGGAAACTAAGATAAAACAAATAGATAAGGCTTTATCCATATTGCCAGATATAGAGAGAGAAATAATACAATATAGGTATATAGAAGGTAAAAACTACTATGAGTTTACTTATAAGATATACAAGTCAGAAAGGCAAGCTCGAAGACTAAAGAACAAAGCATTACAGAAAATAGTAATAGTGTTCTTTGGAATAGAATAAAAAGAGATGTCCGATTTTTGTCCGATTAATGTCCGATTAATGTCCGGTCATCCAGGGAAATATGCTATATAATATTAATATAGAAAAATTTAATAAGCCATGGCAAGCACTTGGGATTACCTGAGTGTTTTTATTTTTATACAAATTTATAAGGAAGTGAAAATAATGAATCAGATCTATAAGAAAGAAAATTTTATAGTTATTCCAGTGTGTAATGAGTATTTAGTTATAAATACAAATAAAATATTCAAGGAAGGACATACACATGTAAAAAGTATAGGAGTTGCTAGGATGCTTATAGATTTATCAATTAATAGACAACTTCCTAAGAATCCTTATTTTGTTGGAAATTTAGTAAGGATAGCATCAAATAAGGAATACATAAATAAGCTACAGGACTTTAAAAGAAAAGAATATAGTTCTGATACTTACTATAAAGTATTAATGTCTGCACCTTGTTATAAAAGACATAAGGGTGCATTAAGGCAGGTGAGATAAAAATTTACTTATACCATTATTAAAAAATTTTAATAATATGATTAAAATTCACTCTTTTGGACATTATATACAATAGTGATTGCAAAGGGGGGTGAAAAGTTTGAATAACTTAAAATATATCCAAGCCTTGAGTAACTCTAAGTTAAAATGTACATCTCCATAATTTTATTTATAAAATATGTGTTAAATATAAAAATAAAATTCCATTAAAGGAGATAAAGATAATATGAATAAACAAGAATTAGAAATCCAGATATTAAAAGTATTGATAGAAGATGATGATAATGATACAAATTTGTTTTGGAAGAAGATAGATAATAAAAAACTTGGGACAACTAAATTAAAAATTGCTCAAACTATTAATGAATTAGAAGAAATGGGATATATAGAAGGTACTAAACAACATATTGGTTTAAAATCAGAAGTAGATTTTGCTGGAAAAGTATCAATAACAATAAAGGGAAGAAAATATTTTGAAGGTAACTATAAAAGATAATTCATACTACAAATAAAGGAATATTACCTCTAAATATAGAAGACTTTGTAAAAGGAGGCGATATTTATGACTGATTTTAAAATAGGAGCAAATAGTTATGAGAGAATGCCCCAATTTACAAAACTTTTAAAAAATAAAGGAATAGACTTTAGTACTAGTGTCCCTGGACAACTAACTATAAGTGTAGCAGAAAAAGATGTAGAAGAGTTTATAAGACTAGCAAATGTTAACAAAGTTGGAATTGAACAAGCATAACTTAAAAAGAAGAGCTCAAAAGGGCTCTCCTTTTTAATTGTTAAAAGGGTAATGAGGTGGTGATATGAATGTAGTTGAACCAATAAAGAATATTAATAAAGGTTGATAAATGTGTTTTATTTAAACTTAGTACACCTTTAGAATAAAAGAAGTTAGGACATTCCTTTATAAAACTAAATTTCGGTAGTATAATATTGCCATGGGAGTGATATTATGGGGTTTAGAATTAGAAGGTCAATTAAAATAGCACCAGGAATAAAATTAAATGTTGGAAAGAAAGGTATAAATAGTGTTTCTATTGGTGGTAAAGGCTATACAAAAAATATAGGAAAGCATGGTACTAGAACTACTGTAGGAATACCAGGTACAGGAATAAGCTATAGTAAATATAAAAAATACGATACAAAACCTAAAGAAAGTAAAATTGAAAGAGTTGCAAACAGAATCTCAGAGGCAGCTAAAGTATGGAGAGAATGTCCTATAGATAATAAAGAAGATAAGATAAAATTGCCTAAAATAATATGGAAAGAAATTATTATAACAGCAATATTATTTATAGCTATGTTTATATTTATTCCATTGGCTGTATTTGCATTAATATCAGCAGCAGTTCTATTATTTACTTTATTATTTAATAAACAATGTTGGGCACAAACATATCAATATAAGGCTATAAAGGCATATCATTTTAGAAATAATGAAGATTGTATATATTATTGCGAAAAGAGTCTTAAGAAAAAAGAGTATGAAAGTACTAGAAGATTATTAGAATTAACACAACAAGAAATTAGTTAAGACCTATTTATATAGGTCTTATTTTTTTATGTATCTATAAGAAAAAATTCATATTTGCGAGGTGGTGACATGAATGTAGTAGAGCCTATCCGTAGTAAAAAGAAAATTAGAGATATCTTAATGTATCTAAAAAGGGAAAACGAAAGAGATTATATTATGTTCTTACTTGGGATACATACAGGGCTAAGGATCAGTGACATTCTAAGGTTAAAGGTTGGTGATGTTAAGAATAGAAATCATATTTGTATTATTGAAAAGAAAACTAAAAAGGCTAAAAGGTTTCTAATTAATAATGAGCTTAAAAGAGAATTAAAAAGATATTGTAAGAATGAAGAAAACTATAAGTTCATTATACGTAGTAGGGAAGGCGGAAACAATCCAATAAGCAGAATAAGAGCATATCAAATACTTATTGATATTGGTAATCTATTTGATATCCATATAAGCTGCCATACTTTAAGGAAAACATTTGGGTATTGGCATTACCAGAATAATAAAGATGTTGTGAAACTAATGGAAATATTTAACCATTCAGACCAGAGAGTTACATTAAGATACATTGGTGTAATACAAGATGAACTAGACGAATCTGTTAAGGAAATGACCTATTTATGATATAAAAAATATCAAATTATGCCTTGAACTTAACATAACGAGATAATGATAAATAGCTAATTGATAATAAATAATAATGGCATAACATCAATGGTTTAATAAGGTTATAATAGTTTAACACAATTACCTATACAGTTAAATTCAAAATGCAAGAAGGGCATATACAATCTTGCAAATGGAGATGATTAAATGCCAAAGCAAATATGTAAATATATAGGATGTAATCAGTTAATAAATAAAGGTGAAGTCTATTGTAAGAAGCATAAAGTTAAGATGGAAGAAAGGATGAAAGCAAACTATAAATTCTATGATTACAATAGAAAGGATAGCAAGGAATGGAAGTTTTATAAGACTAAATGGTGGGAGCAATTAAGAGTTAATGTATTGCTTGCCTATAACTATATAGATGTTTATGTTTACTATATTGAGAATAGAATTGCTAAAGCCAATACAGTACATCATATTATTCCAATTAAAGACGATTGGGATAAGAGAGATGATATAGAGAACCTCTTCCCTTTATCTGAATCTACGCATAAAAAGATACATGAGCTATATGAGAATGACAAGGCAAAAACTCAAGCTTTATTAATAGAATTATTAGAAAAATTTAGAAATGGAGTGCCACCAACAAAAGCCCCCCCACCTTGAAAATATGCGGGTTTGCGACGAAGACCTCATGCAAACTTTTTCGGACGATATTTTCCCTTTATAAAGTAAAAAGGGGATTTTTTATTTTCAATTAATATTTATTATTAATGAAGGGAGGATAAAAATGGGAGCTATAAAGCAAAAAACTGAAACTTTAAAAAAGCATATTACAAAAGAAGAAAAAGAGCTTAGGACTAAGCAAGAGGAAATTTTAAGCCAACTTCCCAATGACAAAATAAAGCCTCCAACTTGGCTAAGTAAGAGAAGTAAAAAAATTTTTAAAGAAATAGTAAGTGAACTTAATGTCACACAAATATTAGCAAATTTAGATGTACACGATCTTTCAGTTCTTTCAGGTGCATTTGACAAATACATTGAAGCTACTATTGCACTAAACACTGGGACACTTACTGTAATGGAAACAAACAAAAATGGCAGCACTAAAGAAGTCCCCAGTCCATATATACGGATACAAAATGGATATGCTGATATTATAAAAAAATATTCTACAGAATTTGGATTAACCCCAGCAAGCAGACAGAGGCTTATACAAATAAATACTGAAGTCAAAGATGACAGAGAAAAAGAATTTGAAAAAGAATTTGGTGATATCTAATGGCGTTAACGTTAGAGGATAACATTAAAAGTTCTACTTGTTTTACGGGAACTTTAAAAGAACAGCTAATTGAATACTGTAATAGAATTTTAAATAATAAAATAGTTGCATGTACAAAGCATAAATGGGCGTGTAAAAGATTCTTAAATGATTTATCTAAAGAAAATACACAGGGATTTCCTTATGCATTTGATGAAAATCAGGGACAGAGAGCTATTGATTGGCTGCAGGAATTTAAACATAGTAAAGGTGAGTTAGCGGGAACCAAAATAGAAGCTCACATATTTGTTAAATTTGTGCTTGGTAATGTATATGGTTGGATAAATGTTAATACTGGATATAGAAGATTTGAAAGAATGTATGAACAGGTAGGGAGAAAGAATGCTAAGTCACAGACGTTAGCATCTATTGCAACTTATGAATTATGTGCTTATGGAGTTGCTGGAAGTGAAGTTTATTGCTTGGCACCAGTTTCAAAACAAGCAAAGGCTGTGTTTAATGAAGCTTGCAACATGATAAGAGGTCACAGGATATTAAGAAGAAAATTAAAAATCAGGGAGTCTACAAATGAAATAATTCATAGAAAAAGTAACAGTGTAATGACTTTATTTACTAAAGATGATTTGAAAAAAGGTGACTCTTATAATCCTCAACTAGCTGTAATAGATGAATACCATTTATTTGATACAAGCGAACCAGTTGATACAATGGAAAGTGGTATGGGTGCAAGGTATAATCCTTTAATTGCAATTATAACAACAGCAGGAAGAAAAGTATTTTGTCCTTGTAAAGAAGAATATGATTACTGCTCAAAAGTTATTAATCCATATATTAATTTAAATGATGATAAATACTTTATTATAATTTGTGAAGTTGGAGCAAAAGAAGATCCTTTTGATATTATGAATGTCATTAAGGCAAATCCTGTTGTTAGTACATATGAGACAGGATTAAATAAATTAAAAGAAAAAATGAACACAGCCAAAGAAAGAGAAGATAAGAGGCTCGAGTTTTTTACAAAGCAGTGCAATATATGGGTAAATCAAAAGAGTAAAAAGGCCTATATGAATATGCAAAAATGGGATGAATGTAGAATAACACAAAGTAATGTAGACATTTTGGAAGGATTAGAGAGTATTGTTACAGTAGATGATTCTGATAAAATCAAATTTGATTTAAGAGGCTTAAAATGTGTTGTTGGAATAGATAAGTCAGACAAAATTGACCTTACGAGTACTACATTTGAATTCGATTTAGGTAATGACAAGGTTTTGGTTTTAAATCATTGTTTTATTCCAGAGGATACTCTGGAGGCTAAAAAGAAGACCGATAAGGTTCCATACGATTTGTGGTGTAAACAAGGGTATATAACTAAAATACCAGGAGCTAAAATCAAAAATGAATATATAGTTGATTATATTTTAGATCAGAAGAAAAAATATGACTTTGATATAGATTCCATTGCGTATGATCCATGGCATTGTGATGATATAGCAAGAGAATTTGAAAGTTTAGGCATTTTAGTAATAGAAATACCTCAAACATATGCTTCATTATCAGAACCTACAAAGGATTTTAGAGCTAAAGTATATGCAAAAGAAGTTCTGCATAACGGCAATCCAGTTCTCACTTACTGTATGAGTAATGCGTTAGAAGATCCTGATAGAAAAGAAAATATAAAATTGTATAAAGAAAAAGATAGCAGTGAAAGAATAGATGCAGCAGTGTCAACAACAATATCACATGTAAGAATGGTAGCATTACTTGATAATTCTACAGGAGATACATTCTATAGTCCAGACATATAGGAAGAGGTGGTGGAAGGTTGGGAATATTAAGTACTATTAAGAATTTTTTTATAAGAGCACAGAGCAGTATTGTATTAGATCCTTTTTCAAACTTTAAATTTTGGAATACAAATATTGCAAACAATGAAACTATATTTGCTGTAGTCACAAGGCTAAGTAATTCAATGGCCAGTTTGCCTCTTAAGCTCTATCAAAATTATAATGTGGTAAATGCTTATGAAAATGATATTGCAGAGCTTATTGAAAGCCCTAATTCCTTTATGACGCAGTTTAAATTTATAAGGAAGATGGAAACTCTAAAAAATATGACGGGTAATGCTTATGCCTTAATTGAATATGATATGTTTATGACTCCAATAGCATTACACATTTTAAATCCGGATTTAGTTGAACCAGTAATTGAAAAAGATACTAATGAACTTTGGTACAGGGTAATTGATTCAGATGGTTCAATATATATTCATAACAGTAACATAATACACATACATCATATAACTGGAGTTGTAGGCGAAAAAGGCATAAATCCACTTGATATACTTAAAAATACAGTGGATTATGACAGAGAAATTAAAGAATTTAGCTTAAATCAACTTCAGAATGGATTAAAAGCTAATGTCGTTATAAAATTGGCATCCAAATTAAATAAAGATGCTATGGATGATTATACTGAAATGTTAAAAAGATTTCAGAAAAACGGCATATTGTTTCTGGACAATGGTAAAGACTTTAAGGAATTAAGTGGATTCAATTTTATAGATCCTAAGGTTTTTGATGTTGAAAAAATAACTGTTGAGAGGGTAGCAAGAGTATATAATATGCCATTAAGTAAATTAAACAGTGAAAAAAGCAGCTATAATAGTTCTGAACAGGCTGATTTGGAGTATATAAAAGATACAATGTTGCCTAATACACGAATGTGGGAACAGGAAACAAATAGAAAATTGCTTACACATCAACAAAGGAAAAATGGATTTTCCCTTAAATTCAATCTGAATGGTTTGGCCAGAGCAGATATGAATACAAGGGGAAATTTTTATTTTAAAGGGATAAGGAGCGCGTGGTTTACACCCAATGAAGTAAGATCATTGGAAGATATGCCACCAAAGCCAGGAGGGGATAAATTGTATGTATCAAAAGACTTAATTTCTTTAGATTTGTTAAATGCACCACAAGTAGATGTAGATGGAGGTGAAAATAATGTCCAAAATACTGGAGTTTAAGAGTAAAGATAAATTTGGTAAAGAAAAAGTTAATGGAAAAATGGAAATTAAAAATCAAACTGATACTGCTGCAGATTTATATTTTTATGGTGACATAGTTTCTACTACATATGATCCTGATGATTGGTGGAGTAGTGGAAGTCCAGAAGATAAAGCTCCACAGGATGTTGCTGATTTTCTTAATGAAATTGATGGCATGACAGATGTAAATATTCATGTAAATAGTGGCGGAGGTGATGTTTTTGCAGGTGTAGCAATATATAACATATTAAAAAATAATAGTGCAAATAAGACAACTTATGTTGAAGGCCTAGCAGCAAGTGCAGCAAGCATAATAGCATTAGCAGGAGATAAAATAGTAATTCCATCAAGTGCACAACTTATGATACACAATCCTTGGACACATGCAGGAGGAAATGCCAATGATCTCAGAAATGTAGCGGATATGCTTGATCAGATAAGTAAATCACTTGTAAATATTTATATGGAAAATGCTAAAGATGGCATAAAAGCTGATGATATAAAACAAATGATGGATGATGAAAAATGGTTTACAGGTGATGAGGCTGCAGAAGTATTTAATATTGAGGTTGATACAACTGAACCAGTTGCAGCAAGTATAAAAAGTGAATTTTTTAGTAAATACAAAAATACGCCTAAAAATTTACTTAATATTACACCTAAAAATAATACAAAACATCCTGTTGTTAAGGATGCAGAAATTGAAAGCCTAATAGAAAGAGTTAATAATACATTAAAATATTCAAATTTAGAGGAGGAATAATATATGAAAATGAATAGATATCAGCTTGAACAAACACTTGATGGTGTAGGTCAGGATTTAAAAGCAAGTAATGAAAAACTAGTAAAGATGTATGCTGATTCAAAAACTACTATAGACGCTAGAAATGAACAGAAAAATAATGTAAAAGACTTGGAAGAAAGATTTAATGGATTAAAAGCTCAAATTGATGATTTAGATAAACAGGCAAAAGAAAAACTTAAAACTAAAAACAACTTAGATGGTGATGACGATCCAAAAGCTAAAATTATTAAAGCAAAAGCATCATTAGTAAGAGCTGTAATGGCACATAAACCAGTATCAGATGATGTAAAGAATGCACTTGGAGGGGTTAGAGCTTCTTTGGGTGATGGTACATCTCTTGGAGATGGAGGAAAATTACTCCCAACTACTATGACTACTGAATTATTGACTGAACCTATGGCAAAGAATCCATTGAGAGGTATTTCAACATTTACTAATATAACCAACCTTGAAGTACCTAAAATAATTTTTACTCTAAGTGATGATGATTTTGTTCAAGATGGTGCTACAGCAAAAGAATTAGAAGCAAGTGCAGATACAATTGTATTCGCAAGAAATAAGTTCAAAGTATTCTGTGATATAAGTGAAACTATACTTAATGGTACCGCAACTAACTTAGTAGAAACCGTAAATAATGCATTAGAAAGTGGACTTGCTAAGAAAGAAAAGAAAGTAGCATTTGAAGCTGCAGCTCCTACTGATATGAGTTTTTATAAGAAAGATGCTGGTAGCAAATATTTAATAAAAGAAGTTCAAAAAGATACTTTATTTAAAGCAGTTAAAGCTGCATTAGCTGATTTGGAAGATGATTATTCTGATAATGCAAAGATAGTTATGCGAAAATCAGACTATTTTGATATGATTGATACTTTAGCTAATAACAATTCTACTTTATATACAGCACAGCCAGAGCAGATTTTGGGAGCACCAGTTATATTTTGTGATTTAGCAACAATACCAGTTGTAGGCGATTTTGGATATTCTCATTTTAACTATGACTTAAATATGCTTTATGACCAGGATAAAAATGTTAAAACAGGCATGGAAAGTTTTGTATTGACAGCATGGATTGACCACAAAATAAAAATGTATTCTGCATTTAGACTTGCAACAGTAAAAACTGTTACTCCCTAGTGCACCCTCTGCAACAGAGGGAACAACAGATACAACAAAATATACACAAGATCAACTTGAAGCTATGACAGTTGACCAATTAACTACTATTGCAAAAAATAAAGGCATGACAGGCTATTCTAGTTTGAATAAAGCTGATTTGATAAGTGCAATATTAGCTAAAGAGGGTGTATAGTATGAATTTATCAGAAGTAAAAGAGTGGCTAAAGGTAGATTATGAGGATGAAGACAATACTTTATCCTCTTTACTTTCTGCAAGTGAAATGATAATTAAGCAGGCCACTGGAGTTGAGCTTTCAGATGTACAAGGTGATGAAAAGGCATTAGCGTTGTATGATCTGATACAAAAAATTATAGTAACTAATTTTAATGAAAATAGGGGGGAAGGAATTAAAGATAATATTGGACTAACAAGCTTATATATGCAGTTAGAAGCATATAAATTGTCAAATTCAACTACAGATAGCGTTGATACAGGGTAAACTATTAAAATAAAACTAACTTTTAAAAGAAATGAGAGGTAAATTTGAGTGATAATAAATTAGACCCGGGGAAGTTAGACAAAAGGATTGAAGTTTGGCAGATGCGTAAAGAAGAAAATGAAATTTGTGAGGAAGATTATGGCCCGCAATATTTAAAAAAAATTTGGTCAAGTATAATCCCCCAAACTGGGAAATTGCAAAAACAAACTAATCCTGATACAGTAACTGCAGATACAACTCACAAAATAATTGTGAGATATGGATCAGGGAAGAACATAACGGATGATATGTGGCTTATGTATTTTGAAAATAAAGCTGATAGTGATATATATGCTAAAGATCAAAATGCTAAAGTTGGCCATAGATTTGATATAAATTATATCTTAGATCCATACTTTGCTCATAAGACGCTTGAAATATTTTGTACTGAAAAAATAGAGTAGGTGGTGATATTTTGGAAGATGGATTTGAAGGCTTAAGTGGCTTGGATGATTTAACAAAGGATTTTCTTAGTTTAGCACAAGAAGAGCTTCCTAAAGAATCTAAAAAGTTTATAAAAAAGAATGCAAATCAATTAAAGACGGCAACTAAAAATAAATCAAAAGAATTAGGTATACTTGAGGAAACTGGTAATTACTATAAATCATTTAAAAGTGGAAAAGTCTATAAATATGATGGTTCTTTAGCCTGCAGAGCAATGAACAACAGCCCTCATGCTCATTTACTGGAAAATGGTCATATGCAAACTGACAAAGCAGGGAATACTGTAGGAAAAGGATTTGTCCCAGGATTCCACGCCTTTGAAAAAGAATACAGTGAATTTTTAAATAAATACTATGATAATTGCGAACAATTCATTGATGATATGTTGAAAAACAAAGGATTATAAAAAATGGTTACTATAAAAGACATAGTAAAGGCTATAAATTTAAAAATAAAAGATAAATTCCCTGATATACCAATACAAAGTACAGATATAAAAGAAGGCTTTAAAAGACCTTCTTTTTATGTAAATAAAGATGATAATAAATCCAACAGATATAACCAAGATATTAAAGAAAGTAAAACATCCATAAGGATTTACTATTTTCCTACAAGTGCATATAAGAACAGGATTGAACTTTTAAATATGGAAAATGATTTAACTGATTTATTCCTTGATGGTGTGCTAGTTAGTACGGATGATGGTGAATATCTGATGGAAATTTTAGAAGATGATATAGATTCTGTGGTTACAGATGGAGTATTACAAGTGCATTTTTACTTATATTTACTTCAGGACTTTTCAGAGGAAGATGCTGAAGTTATGGAAGAATTGGAAATGGATGAATTAGAAAATAATTAAGAGAAAGGATGTTTTAAATGTCTTTGAATTTACCAAACATAGATGTTATTTTCTCAAAATTGGCTTCTACGTTAGAAGGTAGAAGCCAAAAAGAAAATGTAATCCTAATTATAAAGGATGATACTGACAAAACTTTTAGCACAAAAGTATATACAGATGCTACAGTTGCGGCAAAGGACTCAGCCTTATATACTCCAGCAAATTTAATGTATATAACAGATGCTTTTATTGGAGAACCAGCAAAAGTAACAGTAATTAGGATTGATGCAACAGGTGGCAAAATTGCAGATGCATTAACTATAGCTGGAACTTTAGAAAGGGGATGGATAGGTACTCCAAGTGAAGTACAGGCAGACCAGGATGCAATTACTTCTTTCATAAAAGACCAAGTTGCAAAGAAGAGATATTATTTTGGAATTGTATTTAATTCAACTGTACCACCAAATTTTAAGTTTGTTACGAACATAGATAATCCCAAAGTAACTTTTAAAGGAAGCAGAGGAGAACAAACTTCAAATGAAGCTATTCCAACACTTTTAGGATATTTTGCAGGTAATGCAATAACTAGAAGTGCCACAAATTTAGTAATAGAAAATTTAGTGAGTGTACAGGAAAATACAGACGTTAATGCGGATATAAATAATGGAAAAATGCCTCTTATAAATGACAATGATGACGGTGAAAATAAAGTAAGAATAGGACTAGCAATTAATTCTTTAACAGATGATGATGCTATAGAAGATGAAAAATTTATAGAGATAGTGGAAGCTGAAGCGTTAATTGCAACAGATGTAAGAAATACTTTTAAAAATGATTGGCAGGGAAAAGTCAAAAACACTCCAGATCATCAAGTATTATTTGTTAGTGCAGTAAACGGCTTTTATAAGGAACTTACTAAAGAAGAAAATGGTGGTATATTGGATGAAAATTTTGACAATGCATCATATATAGATACAGATGTACAAAAAAAAGCACTAGTTGCTGCTGGTGTTAGCGGTGCAAGTTCTTTTACAGATGCTCAGGTAAAACAAACTGTTATTGGCAGAAAAGTATTTTTAAAGTCAAATATAAAGATACTGTTTGCTATGACAGATTTGACATTAAACAACATGTTAAATTAGGGAGGAGATGGTCAATATGGCTAACAAAGGTACTGACTATTTAGTTGGAACCAATATGACTGTTTATATGAATAATGTAAAAATTACAGAAATAGCTTCTTGTGAATTGAAAGTTACAGGTAAATTTGATGATGTAAATCAAGCAGGAGAATTTGGGACAACCTACGTTTATTTAGGATATGAGTGCAGCGGGACACTTAAACTAAATAAAATGAGAAGTGTTGGTGCAAGTATTGTTGGGGAAGCTTATTTGACAGGAGAGATGCCTCAATTAAAAGTAAGTGGAGCTGTGACTAATAAAGTTACAAAACAAACAGGTCGAATGGAATTCTATGATGTAGTTGTGACAGAATTTGGCCTAAATTCTGAAGTTAAAAAACTTATAACTGAAGAAATACCTATTAAAGCTGGTAGTTTTAAAGTTCTAGATAAAATTAATCCAATAACTGTTTAGGGGGAGATATTATGGCAGGTAAAAAAACATTAAAGAAATTAACTTTGAAAGATCTTTTAAATAAGGAACTTATAAAAAAAGCAACAACAGCAAAATTCAAAGATATAGAAATTAAAAGTTTAGGTGGAACTGTAACTTTTAAAAGGCCAAGCCAAGATCAAATTACAGAGGTTATAGATGTGATGGATATTAATACTAATGGTGACCAGAGTGTAAAGATGGGTAAAATCATTCCGGCAATGAGACAATTAATTTATGATTGCTGCCCTATAATGCATGAAAATGATATTCTTGAAGCATATGGATGTACTGATGATCCTGAAGCAATTGTTGAAACATGGATTCCTGATATGAATGAGGTAGATGACATAGCAAACCAATTAATAGGAAAACAAAATTTAAAGTCAAGTGAGGTGGAAGGTAAAGTAAAAAACGAATAAAAAAGGACAAGTGGTGGCATACACTTGCCTTTTATGCTGTTAGAGATCCACAAAGTATTAATTATCTATTAAATTGTAGCTATTTTGAAAGGGTATTTTATATGTGTGCAGTAGATAACTACTGGAAAAGTAAAGCTAACTTCGTAAGTGCAATGTTTAGCACAAGAGAAGATGAAGATAATTAGTTTTATTTATTTTTTTTGAAAAAAGTTTTGATGAAGACATACTTTTGTATGTCTAATTAAAACTTTTTTTCTTTATTAAAAATAAAAGGCAGGTGAGCACATGGCAAGTAGGGTAATAGCTACAATTTTAAGTTTAAAAGATAATTTTTCAAAAACCATACAAGGAACAACAGAAAATACAAAGGCTTTCCAGCGTCAGATACAACATACTCAAAATGATATTGCAAAGTTTAGAAATAATATTGGAGAAAGTTTTGGAACTATAAAGACTAAAGTTGCTGGAGCTTTGGCAGGATTAGGATTTGCTGAGGTTGCAAAGAAATCTGTTGAATTTGCTTCTAACTTAGTTGAAGTTCAAAATGTAGTAGATCAAACTTTTGGAAAAGGTGCATCACAAATAGATGCATGGTCTAAGACAGCTTTAAACGCGTATGGATTAAATCAACTCCAAGCTAAACAATTTACTGGATACTTAGGGGCAATGATGAAATCTAGTGGTATAGCTGGAGATTCACTTACAAAAATGAGTGAAGACTTAGTAGGGCTATCAGGAGACATGGCCAGTTTTGATAATTTAGATCCAGAGATAGCTTTTGAAAAAATTAGATCAGGTATAAGTGGAGAGACTGAACCACTTAAAGAAATTGGCATAAACATGGATGTTGCAAATTTAAAGGCCTATGCATTATCACAAGGTATAACAAAAAGCTACGAAAGCATGAGTCAGGCTAAACAGGTAACATTAAGATATAACTATTTAATGTCTGTTACAGCCGATAAGCATGGTGATTTTGCTAAGACTCAGCAAACATTTGCTAATCAAATGAGAATTGCAAAAGCTAACGTTGAACAAATGGGAGCAAGTATTGCAACTAACTTTTTGCCTTTTTTAAATAAAATGTTACTAACATTTAATAATGGTGGATTGAAGTCAATTGGGACTATATTTAGTGGTATAGGTAATACAATAGTCAGTATTGCTAATAATGCTAAAGTTCCACTTCAAAGCCTTATGAATAGTTTTGGCAATTTAGGGCAAGCAAGTGGAATAAAAAATTTATTTTCTGGCATAGATAGCAAACCTCTTGAAACATTAAAATGGACTATAAATAGTGTCATATATGGGTTAAGAGATTTAGTAAACTTTGTTTCACAACATGCTGCAGCCACAAAAACTATTTTAGCTGGATTAGGTGGAGCTTTAATTGCTACTAAATTTGTACAAGAAGGTGTAAAGATTCAAGGAACTATAAAGGATATAAAAAAAGGAGTTGAAGGACTACAAGGTTTAAGTAAAGCAGGAAAACTACTTTCGTCAATATTTAGTGTACCTGTCAATGCAGTACCTTTTATAATAGCGATAACTGTAATTGCATCAATAGCCTATATAGTAATAAAAAATTGGACTCCTTTAAAAAATTTCTTCACAGGAATTTGGAGCAGTATTACACAAGGAGCTAGCAACTTTTCTAATGGTGTAAAAAACGTAATTTCAGATGTTGGCAATACAATAAAGAGTATATTTTCAGGTATTGGAAGTTTTTTTAGTGGCTTATGGAGTGGAATAACAAATACTGCTGTAAGTGTATGGAATGGAATAAAAACAACTGCAAGTACAATTTGGAATGGAATTAAATCAGTATTTTCAACTGTGGTTACTTCTATAGTTACATTCGTCAATACTAAGTTTTCATCTCAAATTCAAGCTATTACAATTATTTTTAATTCTATAAGAAACATATTCTCAAGTATATGGAATGGCATTAAAACTATAGTTCTTGGTGTTGTTTTAGTTATCATGGATATAATTAGTGGTAAGTTTGGAAGCGTAAGGACTGATATTTCTAAAATATTGAAAAGCCTAGGCAATGACATTCGCAATATAGGAAACAATATTAGATTAATTATAATCACTGTAATAAATGCTATACGAACAACAGCAATACAGTTATTTACTGGGATGGTAAATGGCATAAAATCAATCTGGAATGGTATTAGAAATTTTTTCTCCAGTTTATGGCTTAACCTAAAATTAGGAGCTATAAATGGATGGAATGCTTTTAGAAATGGGATATCAGGCATAGTATCAGGTGTGGTAAGCTGGATAATAAATACATGGAATTCAATTATTAATTGGTTTGCTACATTACCATCTAGGTTATATCAATCTGGTGTTTCTATGTTTACAAGTTTGAAAAATGGTATATCTAATACAATTGTAAATATAGGTTCTTGGATATCTCAAAAATTTCAAGGTTTTGTTTCTTTCTTTACAAGTTTACCATCCAAGGCATCAACTTGGGCACATGACATGATACAAGGATTTTTACAAGGTATTAATGATAAAATAGATGCAGTAAAAAAAGGAGCTTCAAACATAGCAGATAAAATAAGAAGCATATTGCATTTTAGTACACCAGATGAAGGCCCTTTAAAGCCATACGCTCAATGGATGCCTGATTTTATTAATGGAATGAATGAAGGTGTCATTAATACCACTCCAAACATTGTAAAAGGTGTAACAGATATGGCAACTAATATTACAACACCTATAAATAATTTTGTTGCACTAAATAATACCTTGGGGATTAATGCTATACAGCAATTAAGTGCAGGTATATCTAGTCAAACAAGTAACGTAGTTGCTACAGCACAAAGTTTAGCTTCCAGTGTACTGCAAGGTGTTAAAGATATTTTTGGCATACGTTCTCCAAGTAGGAAAATGTTTCAAGTAGGTATACATTTTATGCAAGGATTTATTAACTCACTTAAAAGTAGCGGCATAGGAGATGTAATAAAGAAAATATTTGGGGATATTGCATCTTTGGCAAATGGAACTCTAGGCGGAGCCTTAGGCAATATAATTGAAAATTTTATCGATACTGGCAATCTTTCTGGGTTAGGCAAAATGCTCCAAGGGATAATGCAAAATGGATTAGGTTTTCTTAGTGGTGGAGGAAATGTAGCAGAATGGATAAGTGCTGCAATTGCTCTAACTGGTGTATCCTCAGATTGGGCGGAGCCATTGGCTGAGATTATCCAGCATGAATCTGGCGGAGATCCGAATTCTATAAATCTTTGGGACTCAAACGCAGCGGCAGGCCATCCTTCAAAAGGGCTCATGCAACTTATTGATGAAAATATGTCTGATTATCACCTGCCAGGATTGACTGATATTTATAATCCTATTGCAAACATTGCTGCAGGTATAAAACTAATTCAACATGATTATGGATCTGTATACAATGTACCTGGTGTAAGGGCATTGGCTGAGGGTAGACCATATGTTGGGTATGCAAATGGAACACAAAGCTCAAAAGAAGGAAAAGCAGAGGTTGGAGAATATGAAGCTGAAATAGTTACAGGCCGTAAGGTAGTTGATCTACGAGGTGGAAGTAAAGTATATAAAGGGAGTGATACTAAAAAAATATTAGGAAGCAGGGGAGATATAAAAGTATATGTAATAGTAAAAGGTAATGTAATAGGTAATGAGGAATTCATGGAACAATGTGGAGAATATGTTGGAAATAAAGTATTAGCAGTAATTGATAATCAATAAGGTGGCTTTTATTAATAGCCTCCTTTTTATTTTACAAAAAAGAAGGTGATATATTGTTTGAAATTTATTTTAGTACTTTGGATAGAAGTGAGGTATACAAGTTACCAGTACTTCCAGAAAACATGCCAGAATTAGCTAAAACAGCAAAGAACGAAGAGTTTGAGAGCTATGATAATGGATTTTATAATATCTTAGGCAATGTTAGTTTGATAACTTTCCCTCTTGAGGGATTTCTTCCTGAATATCCTGGTAAATATCCATGGGCTCAAAGTCAGATTAATCCATACCTTTTGATTAATTTATGGAGTCAAGCTATGATTTCAAAAAAGCCTATAAGGTGCATTATGAATAGAGGTATTAATAAAAACAATATAAGTCCTGAAATTTTAAACTGGATGGTTTCTGTTGAAAGCTTGAGTCAACATCCACGAAGGAATAAAGACATTCTATATAAAGTGGAATTTAAAGAGTATAGATGCCCAATAAAAATAGATATAACTCCTGCAAAAAATGCTTTAAATTCTGCTATAAGTTCTGCCATAAATGGTATAAGGGGAATATTAAAATAATGTGGTATTTATATACAAATTATATTATTGGGTATAACGGTAATGGAAATTTTGTGGATATATTATCATATATAAATAATATTCAGTGGACAAACGATCAGGATACTATATCTGTGCAACTTACTTTTGATTCTATACTGGATTTAGCTGAAGGAAGAAGCCATATAGTCTTAAAAAAAGATACCAAAGTAGTATTTCAAGGATATATAACTAAGAAGATTAATAAGGACAAAACAGGTGCTTATACAGCTATGGATTATGCCTATTTATTAAACCGAAATGATGTTGAGCCTATACAATTTAATTGTGATGCCAAAACTGCTATATATCAACTTTTGACCAAATATAATATTGGTGGTGCTTGCATACCTTTGGCAACAAAAATATCAAAATTATATAAAGGAAAAACCGTAAATGAAATAATAGAGGATATTTTAAAACAGTGTTCAGGAGAAACAGGTGACGATATAATAAAAGAAATGCGAGGAAATGTCCTATGGATTGATAAATTAAGCAATTTAAAAATAGATTGTAAATATAAAATATCTAATGACTTTGAAATAAGTAGAAGCCTTGAAAGTATGGTTAATAAGGTAATAGTAACAAGCAATGAGGAAAGTGACGGATCTATTATGGCAACAGCAAAAGATGATAGCAATATAAATATTTTTGGTTTATATACTAAGAGTTTAAGTATTGAAAAGGCCAATAGTGCACAGTCACAAAATTTAGCAGATCAATATTTAAATAATTATGATGCAACAAACAGAGAAGTAACATTAAATTTAACTGATATAGAAGGTTGCGAAGATATTAGGGCTAAACGAAGTATACCTGTAGATATATCTAAATATGGTGTAAATGGTTATTTTAAAGTGAAGTCAGCTCAACATAATTTAAGTAATAATACCCATAAAATACAGGTTACAATTGATTTTTCTAATGCAAGTTTTGAAGAACCTGCATTACTTCAACAGTTAAGTCAATCAGGTTCATCATCCTCTAGTAGTAATAGTACAAGTAGTGACAGCAGTAAACAAGATCAGATAATAAGCTATGCAAAACAATTTTTAGGTGTGCCTTATGTTTGGGGCGGGAAAACTCCAAGTGGTTTTGATTGTAGTGGCTTTGTAAGCTATGTATTTGCACATTTTGGGATAAGCCTTACTCCTTATACTTATACAATGTTTGGAGAAGGAACACAAGTCAGCTTGGATAATATACAACCATGTGATCTTGTGTTCTTTTTTAATAAAGGACATGTTGCAATATACATTGGAAACAATCAATTTATTGAGGCACCACACACAGGTGCAAATGTTAGAATAACAACATTAAGTGATTACTATAGAGGTGAATGTAGTGGTGTAGTTCGTGTAACTTGATCCAGGAGGTTTTGTATGGGAGCTAGATGGGATGTAAAATTAGCAAATGAGTTTAAAAAAAGAAATAATGAAATCTACACAGGTGTTGTAGTAGGTACTGTAACAAGTATTAATCCACTTACTATTTCCATACTTAATGGAGCTGGTCTATTTAGTGGAGATAATTTATATATATGCAAAAATGCGACAGAATACAAGATGAATGTAACTGTTAGTGTAACAACGGATAGAGGTAATTATACAGGAACCGGAACTGCTACTCACGAAGGGCTAAAAGAAAAGGATAGAGTAGCAGTTATAGCTACAGAAGATGGAGGAAAATTATTTGTTATAGATAAGTTATAATAATCAGACTAGGAGGTTTTTTAATGGCTGAAGATATGTTTCCGTTTTTACCTGGTCTACAACAACAAATAGATAATATAGTAAATAAAACACCTACTGAAGTAAAAAAACTTGGCAGGTGTTTTAAAGTTGACTTAAAAACTAATCAATTTGTCGTACAAGATGGGAAGCTAGTAGAACTTACTGAGCTTGAAGCTGTTGAACAGTGGATAGCTCTAATTGTAAAAGCTTATAAAGATAAATATCGTGTCTACAAAGGCACTGAATTTTATTGTAATATAGAAGATTTAAAAGGACAAAAATTAAATATTTTTATTATTGCAGAACTGCAAAGGGAAATAGGTGAATCTCTTGTTAAACATAGATATATATCTAAAGTTGATGACTTCGTTATTACTCAAGTTAAGGACAAGATAGATATTAAATGTAAGGTAACTTTAAAAGATGCTACTATACTTGATGCAGAAAGTGAGGTGTAATAGTTGTTTGAGAATAAAACAGAAGATAATATTCAAAAAGATTTGTTAAATAATATTTCAGATGATTATGAAAAAAGTGCAGGATACCCTATTTATGACTTAACAAAAGCTTACTCAATAGAAGAAGCTGAGTCTTATAAGAACTTAAAAAAAGTTTTAGACAAATTAGATGTAAATAATTTAAGTGACAGCGAACTTGAGAAATTTATATATCAGCGTACAGGAATAACAAGAAAACCTGGTGGTTATGCTCATACAGATTTAACTGTAAATGGAACCACAACAGTAAGTGAAGGAGCTATATTTCAAACTCCTGCAGGTATTCAATTTGTTTGTACAAAGCAAACTACAATAACTAATTCTGGAACTATACCTATACAAGCTCTGCAGATTGGATCTGGCAGCAATGTACCATCAAACGCTATTACACAGATGCCGGTAACAATTAAAGGCATTATATTTATAACAAATTTACAAACTATAACAAATGGATATGATGAAGAAAATGACGACAGCTTAAGGCAAAGATACTTTGAAAGATTAAGGACACCAGCAACATCTGGAAACAAATATCAATACAAAAACTGGTGCAAAGATGTCACAGGAGTTGGAGATGCAAAGATAATTCCCCTTTGGAATGGCAATGGTACTGTAAAAGCTATAATAATGAATTCAAATAAAAGGGCAGCAGATAATGAATTAATTCAAAAGGTTAAAGATTATATAGATCCTGATGATGGAAAAGGAGAAGGGCAGGCACCCATAGGTGCAACTTTAACTGTTGTATCTGCAGTAGAAAAGGTAATAGATGCATCTGCTAAAATAGTTTTGGCAGGAGGATACACACTGCAGCAGGTACAAGATGGTTTTACTACTTTAGTTCAGAATTATTTAAATGATATAGTATTTAACAGCACTTATATTTCTTATGCTAAAATAGGAAATTTATTGTTTAGTACTCCAGGGGTATTGGATTATGACAGCAGTAGTTTGATTTTGAATAATGGGACTATTAATGTACCATTAGCAAATGAAGAAATACCAGTATCAGGTTCCATAAATTTGGGGGTGTGATATGTCATATCCTAATAATATTGATAAATTCACTTCCAAATTAAATAAGCTTGATGAAAATACTTACGTTATAGAAGAAGTAGTAAATTTAGCAGATGGAGTTTATGAAGCTGAACTGCAACATGATAATATTTCTTTATCTTCATTAAGCGTCTATACAGGTTCCAAATTAACAGGGAATAAAATAGATACTTATACACTCTCGACACCTTCAATTACTCCATGGAAAAAGATAATTAAAATATATTCAAACATAACGCCGTTATATATTACTTATGAAACCACAGGTGATACTGTGGAAGCAGATGATATAAATAGAGTTCAAGATAGTATTACAAATACTCAAACAGCTTTAAATGCAGAAAAATCAAGAGCAACAGGAGCTGAGAGCGATTTAATTACAAATTTAAATAATGAAATTGATCGTGCTTCTGAGTCAGAAACTACACTTAAAAATAACCTCAATTCAGAAATAACAAGGGCAAAAGATTCTGAGAGTGCTTTAACTGTAAATTTAAATAATGAAGCTAGTCGTGCTTCGAGTGCTGAAAACACTTTAATAAATAATCTTAATTCAGAGGTAACAAGAGCAAAGGCTGTTGAAAATACTTTAACTAATACTGTTAGTAGCAATAAACCTAACTGGGATGATAAATATACTAAAAATGAAATTGACAATAAAATAAGTGCGGTAGTAACTAGTTTAGATTATAAAGAGCATGTGGCAACTTATGATGATTTAGCAACCACTTACCCTAACCCTGAAGATGGGTGGACAGTAAGTGTTGACACTGACAATATAACATATAAGTATAATGGGAGCTCATGGATTCCTATTTCTGCGAACTCAATTCCACTTGTATCTTCTACAACAGATGGCAAAATGTCCAAACAGGATAAGATAGACCATGACGATATGAACAGTAAAAAGCACACTCATTCAAATAAGGGCATTTTGGATATAATTACACAGACTTTAATTGATAATTGGAATGCTGCTTACAATCACATATCAGATACTGTAAAACATATAACTGCTGCTGAACGAAACTTATGGAATACAGTTAGTAATAAGGTAGATAAAGTCACCGGAAAGGATCTATCTACAAATGATTTTAGCAATGATTATAAAACAAAATTGGATGGTATAAGCACAGGAGCGAATAAGACAAATTCATCTACTACAAATGGGAATATACAAGTAGATGGGAAAGATACTATAGTATATATTCATCCTGGTAGTGGTACTAATCCTCATGGTACAACTAAATCGGATGTAGGACTTTCTAATGTTACGGATGACGCTCAGGTAAAACGTACTGAAATGGGTGTTACTGGTGGAGTTGCAACATTAGATACTAATGGTATTAATGCACAAGCTCCAAAAGTCCATGTACATGTTAAATCAGATATAACAGATTTTCCTTTAAGTATGCCTGCTAACGGAGGCAATGCAGATACAATTGATAATTTACATGGCTCTCAGTTTGTTAGAAATGATATACCAAGTGTAATAAATATTATTCCAGATGGTGTTGGAAAGATATTAGAACTTAGAGACAATGCTGCAAGTGGCTCAAATGAGAGTTTTGGTGGGTTACGTGTAACTTCTGCTCCTGGAACAGACTATGTAATAGGAAAGCACACTAAAAATAATAATACTTATTTTGAAATTAGAACTCATACAGGAACCATTTTATTTACCATAGATCCTGTTGATGGAGCTATCTACAAAGGCACATCACAAAAACTCGTAACATCCGAGGAATTGAGTAATGCAGGATATGGGGATATGCTTAAAAGTATCTATGATACTAATAACAATGGCAAAGTTGATAAATCTGAGTATGCGGATTCAGCAGGAAATTCAAATACAGTAGATGGAAAACATGCTGCTGATTTTGTGCCAAATGTAACAGATATAAGTACTACAGATTTAAACGATCTTTTGACAACTGGTTTTTATCAAGGATGTACTGTAACTAATGCACCCTCAAATGGATGGTATTATTTTGTTGTTATAAAATATCAAGGTACTGGTTGGTGTGTACAATATGCTACAGGCTTTGGATCTGGAAGTACTAATAATGCTCCCAATAATATTTATATGAGAGTTATGCGGGGCGGTAGTTGGGATGGATGGACTAAAGTTTTAACAAATAAAACTGGCACTACATGGAATGACCTAAAGGGGGTGTAATAGATGTATGGTGATAATTTATATGGCAGTATTAAATATGCAGAAAATACAATAAATGAGGAAGAAATTAAACCGTATATTCCTGATCTAATGCAGCATTTACCTCCATGGTACCGCAATACTGAGATGATGAACCAAATTGAAAATAGTGCAGCTAGGGAAATGGGACTGGTTAGGTATAATCAACAAGATTTGCTTAACCAATTTTTTATAGATACTGCTACATGGGGGTTAAGTATTATATGGGAGCCACCTTTAGGGATTGCAACAGATTTAAATAAAACATATGAAGATAGAAGGGCAGTTATAAAAGCAAAACTAAGAGGATCTGGGACAACTACCGTTGCTATGATAAAAAATACTGCAGAAGCTTTCTCAGGTGGGGAATGTGATGTAATTCAGTATCCGGAGAACTATAGCTTTACACTACAATTTATTGGAATTAAGGGTATCCCTAAAAATATGGAAGCTTTTAAACATATGTTGGAGGATATAAAGCCAGCTCACTTAGGCTATGACATCAAATATACTTATACTGTTTGGAACTTCTTAAAAGATAAAAATCTTACAGTTGACCAAGCTAAATCCAATACATGGGACAGCCTAAAAGTTTATAACGGATAGGAGGATGATATATAAATGAAAACAACAGCAAATTATGCTTTAAGAGAGCCAGAGGGAACAGATGTAGTAAATATAGATGATCTAAATTATAACGCAGAGGTTATTGATTCTAAATTAAAAGCAGTTGAAACTAAGGTTGGGAGTATAACAGTTCCTATTACATCTGTAAATAATAAAACAGGTGCCGTTACTTTATCTGCAAGCGATATAAAAGCAGCAGATGGAACAACTTTAGAAGTTGTAAAGGCAGATCTTGGTTCACATTTGGCAGATAATATGGCTCATGGTATTGGAGATAAGACTAAGCTTAATACCACTGCAAAGGATACTATAGTGGCCGCAATTAACGAGGTTTTTCAATTTGGCACTAGCGTAAAATCTAGTACGATTAGTGCCGTAAACAGCAAAGGACAAGGTCTTAGTACCACAGCTACATGGAATCAAATTATAGCTGCTATAAATTCTATAGCAAGAGGACAAGGAAATGCAGTAGAAAGTCAGGTATTAAGTGGAGCAGATTTTAGTAATTCAGATGGGAAGTTAAGACATGGATCTATGCCTAATAATGGAGTCGTAAGTGGAACTATTACAAATCAAGGACAATCTATAAGTATCCCAGAAGGTTATACAAAAGGTGGAAGCATTATAGCTAAATTTGCTAATTTAATTGCTAGTAACGTAAAAAAAAATGTAGATATAGGTGGCATTATTGGTTCATTAGATATAGAAAGCTTGGGAGGCAGACAATGGACAAGTGGAAATATTTCTTCTCAAGATACAGGTTCTCATCGTGCACAAATTTATCTGCCTGGGGTATCTTTTAAGCCAAAAATAATTCTTATTTCAGGAAGGTCCATATCAACATATAAAATTTATAATTTTGCTATATATGATGCAGATAATATTGTTTTAGTTTCAGGAAATAATTGGATTAGTGCGCAATATGAATTAGATTCAAATCTTGCCAATAGTGGTACTCTTACTAGTTCTAATAATTTTGCTACTATGGGAGGAAGCATTTCTGACTCTCAAATTATTATGCCTATACAGAATAGTAGATATAATGGATCTATGAATTGGTATGATATAAAATATGGAATTATAGGTTAGGAGGCTTTATATAAATGCAGCAGATAGGAAGAAAAATATATTATGATAAAAATACAGGAAATGTATTACTGGATACAGGAGAAATGCAAGGATCTGATGGTGCTTTAAGAGAAACTACAATAAATGAAGATTTTCAGTCATATAAAGTTTTATCGCAGAGAAATAAGGATAGTGTAGGAGTAATGCAATTGGAATATGGGCAATTAAATGATAAATTTAGCACGTGCACAGGATATAGTATAGATATAGATAAGAATCCTATAGATGCAAGTGCTATTATTTTTACCTTTATAACTCTTGAGGCTTCACTTCAGGAAGTTAAACAGGCTAAAATAAATGAATTAAGCCAAGATTGCCAGAATAAAATAGTAGGAGGATTTACTTCTACGGCTTATCAAAATATAAGTAAAGTCTATGATAGTACTTTAGAAGACCAGTCAAATATAACAGGAAACGCCCTTAGTGCCGTATCAAAAGTGGCAGGAGTACAAGAGTGCCAGAAGGATAAATTTTATTACCATGATCATGGAGAAGATTTTGCAGAATGGACAGCAAGTGAGTGCTTGCAATTAGCGAGAGATTTTAAAAGTTTTAAGGAGCAACAATTAATAAAAAATAAGCAACTACAAGTATATGTTAATAATCTTACAAGTGTAGAGGAGGTGCAGAAAGTAACATGGGATACAGTAATTCCAACAACTTAAAAAATCAAATATATAAAGACTTGATTTTAATAGTTACAATGGGAGCTATATATATGGTACTAGAAGGTTTATGGCGTGGATGGACACATATATCCATGTTAGTAGTTGGTGGTTTGAGTGCTTTTTTTATAGGGAGATTGAATGAACATCCCCAATTTTATGATAAGAAAATGTGGCAGGAGTGTTTGATAGGTACTATCATAGCTTTAATATTAGAATTTACAAGTGGCATGATTTTAAATGTGTGGCTAGATTTAGACATATGGGACTATTCTAATGAGCCTTTTAACTTATATGGACAGATATGTTTGCCTTATGCTGTGCTGTGGTTTTTTCTAGTACCGTTTGCTATATATGTTGATGATTATTTAAGATATAAGTTATTTGAAGAAAAGAAGCCAGCAGGTTTATTAAAAAATTATAAGGATTTATTTACAGGTAATTAAAGATTAAAAATAGCTTTTTTATTTTTGTACACTTATTTAATGTTGTTTCATATTATGTAAAGATGAACATTAATTAGTTCGTCAGTATGAAAAACAGAGGTATATAAGATGATAAAAAGAAGTTATAAACTAAAGCCGGATAAACAAGATATGAGAGATAGAATTTACTATGCTTCTACTATAGAGAAAGTTTCACATCTTCCTAAAGTCATAGACCTTAGAAAATATATGTCACCAATAGTGGACCAAGGAGAGCTGGGAAGTTGTACAGCTAATGCTATTGTTTCAGGATTACGTGAGTATCTTGAAAATGTATCGAATCAGCCATATAAACGACTTAGTCGTTTATATTTATATTGGTGGGAAAGGTTTATAGAGAATACTGTAAATGAGGATAGTGGAGCTTATATTAGGGATGGAATGAAAGTGCTTAAACAGCTTGGGTGTTCTTTTGAAACTGATTATCCTTATGATGTTAGTAGATTTACAGATGAACCGAATCCGAGGGCTGTATTAAATGGAGTGTCATATACAATTAAGGAATATAACCGTGTAAAAGATTTAAACACTTTAAAAATTGCTTTAACTGAAGGATTACCAGTAGTTATAGGAATAAAAGTATATTCAAGTTTTGAATCAGATGATGTTGCAAATACCGGAATAGTTCCAATGCCAGATATAACTAAAGAACAGTTATTAGGTGGACACGCAGTATTAGTAGTAGGATATAATGATAATAATCATCAAGTTATTATGCGTAATTCTTGGGGAGAAGATTGGGGAGATAAAGGATATTTCTATCTTCCTTATCAGTACTTTACTGATCCTAATAATTATGTTACAGATATGTGGACAGGAAAGTAATTTTTTATTGAAATAATCTAAGAGTTTTGGAGAAATCCAAAGCTCTTTTTTAATACAAATTTTTAAGGAGGGAGTATATGAGTGAATGTTATGATGCTAAATTATGCACAGAAAAGCATAAACAAGTGGACGAGACTTTTGATCTGCATGAGAGAAGATTAAATGATCATGCTGATAGGCTTAAAAAGTTAGAAGGAAGGGGAGAGCGGGTAGATGAAAAGTTAGGAGATTTGTGTGACAGACTTAATAATTTAATAAGTACCTTAAAATGGGGTATGGGCATATTAGGAGCTTCATTCTTGGGGCTCTTTATTTATTTACTAGAATTACATTTAAAATAAGAAGGGAAATGATGTTATGAAAGGCATTGATATTTTTAGTGGAAACAATATACAGAGCTTTCAACAAATTAAAAGTTCAGGTGTAGAAGTAGTTTATATTAAAGCAACAGAGGGTAGGACGTATACAGATAAAACATTTTATGATTTCTATAAGCAAGCAAAGGCTTTAGGGTTAAAGGTTGGATTCTATCATTACTTAAGAGGAAATGATCCAGTGATAGAAGCACAGCATTTTTTAAGTGTAGTTTCTAATATGCCAGTAGATTGTGTTTATGCAATAGATACAGAGGATGATAGTATTAGAAATAGTTCAGCTAACCAAAGAGTTAGACAATTTGCTGATCATTTAAAAAGTCGGGGGAAGGCTGCAGGATTATATACTTATGATAGTTTCTATGAGGAATGTCTAAATAAAAATATTATAGGCGACTTGCCTTTATGGGTTGCACATTATGGAGTATCTGAGCCTAATGTAAAACCATATGCAGGGTTTCAATATTCGGAAACTGGAAGGGTACCAGGTATAAGTGGAAATGTAGATCTGAATATTTTTAATGATGGTATTTTGTTAGATACTACAATTGTGCCAAGGACTCCTGTTTTAAAAGAACAGATACAAGCCTTGGAGTATTGGCTAAACGTAGATTATAATGCACATATCTTAGATGATGGATTGATACGTCACCATGAGTTAGATCCTAATTTAGAAGCTGTAGGTAAAATTATTACCAAGGGGCATAAAAGCCATCTTGTACAATGGATTCAACAAAAATTAGAAGGGTATGGATACTTAAAGAAAGGTTCTTATATTGATATGTTATATGATGAGCCTACTTTCCAAGCGGTCACGAATATGCAGAAGAATTGGCAGAGAGAAACAAGTGGCAAAATTTTAGTTTCAAATAGAACATGGGAAATATTTTTAAATAATTAATATAAAATGGAGGAATGTATAGATGAATAGTATAAATATTTTAATAGCAATTGGTGGAGTTGTAGTTTTAGGAGCTACGCTTCTTTTATTTCCTAATTTAAAGAAAAAAGGTATAGATGTTGATGGTGTTATAGACAAAGTTGCAAATGAAGCAGAAGCAATAATTTCGGTAGGAAAAGAGGTACTTCTTCCAGCTAACCCAGTTATAAATGTATTAGACTTAATAGATAAGTGGGCTAAGATTGCCGCAGGTAACTCTCAACAGCTTTCTCATGCAGGTGTCATTTCAAAAGATGCAAGGTCTCAGGTTGCCGAGAATGTAGTGCTTAATGTATGTCAGGAAGCCAAAATTCCAGTTGATGAAAATAAGAAAGCTCTTATTGATGCAGCAATAAAAAATGCAGTGAATGATTTTGGACATGAACCTACAACAGAGGCACAGAAGCAAGAACAGATTATCAAGTTAACTCAGGAAAATGCAGATTTAAAGCAAAAACTTGAAGCTATACAAAATACAGTAGCTTCTACACAGAATACGTCAACTATAACGCCTGTACAAAATATAAATACGGATGAAGGTAATTTATAAAATGTAGTTCAGCAATTTGAATAATATTTCTAAATAAAAAAATTATTTCTACAAAATTTTGTAGAAATAATTTTTTATAATCTAACTTTTTATATTAAAATGGGGAATGGGTATGGATTTGTGTAAAAACCAAATCTATACCCATTATTTTTGTATAATGGAATGGAAGATTTGGAACAATATTCTTAAATAAATTAGGAGGAGTTTCAAATGAAAGAAATTGAAGTACCAGATATCGATTATAAGGAAGAAGTTAAAAAATGCAAAACTATGGAGGACGTAGTTGGCAGAAATGGTTTGCTGCAGAGACTTTTAAAGGATGTTATACAAAATATGCTTGAGGCAGAAATGGAAGAACTGCTTGGCAGAGAAAAATATCAAAGAAGTGAGGATTCAGAAAATAAAAATTATAGAAATGGATACTCAAAGAAAAGTATTAGGAGCAGTGTTGGTGATGTAAATCTTGATATACCAAGAGATAGAAAAGCTGACTTTGAACCTAAAGTTGTAAAAAAATATGAAACTGTATGCAATGAACTGGATAAGAAAATTATAGGATTATACGCAAGAGGTATGTCTACAAGAGACATTCAGTCAGAACTGGAAGAATTATATGGCATCGATGTATCGCCAACAATGATATCAAAAATAACTGATAAAGTTATGGATTCAGCTGCACAATGGCAGAATAGGGCACTGGATGACGTGTATCCTATTGTTTATATGGATGCAATACATTTTAAGGTTAGGGAAGAAAATAAAATAGTCACAAAAGCTGCCTATATATGTATGGCCCTTGATATGAAAGGATATAAAGATATTTTGGGCATATGGATTGGTGAAGCCGAAGGAGCAAAATTCTGGCTGTCAGTTTGCAATGATTTAAGAAATAGAGGAGTAAAAGAAATACTGATTGCCTGTATGGATGGACTAAAAGGGCTTCCAGATGCAATAAAATCCGTATTTCCGGATGTTAGTATTCAAAATTGTATAATACACCAAATAAGAAATTCTATTAAGTATATAGCTTCCAAAGATAAAAAGGAATTTATGAAAGATTTAAAATGCGTATATAAAGCACCTACTGAAGATTCTGCAATTAACGGCCTGGATAATCTAAAGAAAAAATGGGATCAGAAGTATAGTATAGTAATTGAATCCTGGTATAATAACTGGGATAAGTTATCAACATATTTTAATTACTCACCGGAAATCAGGAAAATTATTTATACTACAAACGCATTAGAGGGTTTCAACCGACAGCTTAGAAAGTTTACGAAGATAAGAACAGTATTTCCAAATGATGAAGCACTTAGAAAATCTCTTTACCTAGCTACTGAGAAAGTCATGGAAAAATGGACTTCTCCATCCCAAAATTGGGGAATGACATTGGCACAATTAACTATTGTGTTTAATGATAAACTAGGCGAAGAGATACTCTAAGATTTAGCTAAAATTTTTATATTTTTTCTTATTTTATTGCATAATTAAGTATATTATACAAACAATAAGAATGTAATATTAATCAGTATTAGTATTACTCAAATATAAAAAAATATAACTGAAAATCAAAATTTCCAGTTATATAAAACTAAATCAAATCTATTTTACACAAATCCATCTATATTCTCTTAAAATGCAGGAGTAGCAACATGTCTTGTGCCATAATTTGTAGTTGGTTCTAAAATTAGTATTCCATCCCCCATATCATCAGATCCAGCTGCTTTTGGAGAAGCCAATATTGCAGCAGCAACATTATTTGAATATGATGATTTAGGAATTATGTCATTTGATTCTATAAAATTTGCTACTTGATTGCTATTTGTTGGATGACTTGTATTTATATAATTAAGTATTTTACTGAGATTGGAAGATGAAAGTTCATAATAAATATTGTAATTGTAATTGTAGAATCTTGGGCTATTTGGTACTACTGTAAATTTATCAGGATCTTGAGATGATCTTAAGAATAGTACACCATTTCCTTCATCTGATCGTATTAATATGTTACCAACTCCAAATATAAATAGAGACCTCCCTATCTTATTAGCAACACTTCTAGATGATACTATATTATTATCAACTAAAAAATCTATAAAATTGGAGCCATTTGTTGAGTGAAGATAAGTATATACTTCCTGAACTTGATCATGGGTTAAACTGCAATATGTTGTAAAATCATAACTTTGTGTGGCTTTAACGTTCAAAGTTGGTTTTACTGTATTTTGGATGCCTTGAGCCTGTACATTGGTTAATACGACACCTGATGTAAGTAATAATGCTGCTAGTGTAGATGACAAAAATTTCACTTTTTTATTCATATTAAGATCTCCTTTTTATGTTGTTTTAGTTTAAGATAAGATAAACTGTTTGTACTTTATTGCACTAACGTCTTTGTAAAAGTCAATTATTATTTTATACAATGTTTTGTATGGTACGTAACCATGTAATAATCTTTAACATAACTACATAACTTTACAATATGAATTTGTAAAAATTTTATATTTTATTTGAATGTATACTGAAATTTAAAGGTATATATAGAAAGAATGATTTAGTTAAATATTAAACTTGAAATAATTTGTCACTGACATGGCTTGTACATTTTAATTGTATAATAAAAATACTGATACAAGAACGTTAATCTAATAAAGATTACTTAAACTTGTATTTATCATATCTTTTTATGTTCGTTTTAATTATATATAATGATTTACTATTTGTCAAAATTAATACAATTTGGAAAAATAATATTATACATATATTTTTTTCAATTTAATCAGTAATTTGTAATATTTTTTACAAATTGAAACATAATATCCATTAAAATCTTTAAATATATATTTATTTTAAATTTGAATAAAATAATAATATTAAAAATTGATATATACAATTCTATAGAAAAAATAAAAATAAAATAGGCCTTTTGATAGTAACAAGCATTGGGATGACTTGGTCAATGCAGATGAAAATATTTTAATATAAATTGAGAAGAAAATTAGAGCAAAGTAATTTTAGAAAAAAATATTATAGAAGGTAATTTAAAACCTAGTGAGCTAAATTCTTGCTAGGCTTTATTTTTATACCACAATAGGTAATGTGCAAATATTTTGATACAATATAATAGAAAGTATGTGTATAAAAGGAAAAATTATAAACCGTTAGTTAGAAAGATGCTAGAAATTATCTAAGGAGAAACTGGGTTACTTCATGGAAATTGTTTGTAGAAAGATAAATAGCGAGGTTACAGCCAGTAAAATTTTAGCCTTTACTTTTGATGAAAGCAAATATGTTGCTGATGTGAAAGAGATTAGTAGAAAACCAGGTAATGCTACTATTAAACATAATATATTAAACCTTATTCAAAACACTAATACAGTTTAATAGCAATTTACAATTCATAAAATACTATAATAACAATATTTTGCAGAGCATTATTGTAATATTACTATATATTTTATAAATTAGTATTAAAAATGTAAAAATTAATAATAAAGGAGTAAAATACATAATATTTATATAAAACTATAAATATTTTCAAACAGTAAAGGAGTAATACGTTATGAACAAAAAATTAAAAATTTTGTCGTCTGTAATTTGTGGGTTAGCGTTAAGCTCAGGGATAGCGTTAACAAGTGTACAAGCTGCACCAGCAAAAATAAATGGCAATAATGGAATCTCAATAAAGGCTATAATACCAAGCCAAAAATATTCATATTATACTACTGTTTCTGATGATATAAAGGTAAAAATAGAAGATTATATCTATAAAAATGGCGACTCGTCTACAGCAGATGGTATAAGAAATATTTTAATAAATGGCGGTGTTAATAAAACAATTGCAAATAATCTTTCTTTTAGTTTATTAGATTTGTCATATAAAAAGTGAGTTATATCATTTCCAGAAATGACTTTTGCTGGCGACATGAAAGTTTTAAGTACTGATGATGGAAAATATAATGTTATTGATGATTGTTATCCGAATCAATCTTATTCTATTTATGTAATATTAACTCCTCAAGAGGTATCAGAATTAAGAGACAGTTATTATAATCCGCCTAAAAGTGACTTTAATTGGATAGATTATTTTACAGATCAGCTAGTTAATAAAGGAATAATTAATAGTACTACCATGGCTAGAAATGTTGCTAAAGCTATATGGCTTCATAGTCAATCTAGCTGGGATTGTCTAGCAGGCACTAATGAAAATCTTTTGATTTTACAAGGGGCAGATGAAACCATATTCGTAACGGCACGTGTAGCAAGATAGAAATAAAAAAATTTCAATATAAATGGAAAAAATTATAATAAAGTGATCTAGAAAAAAATATTATAAAAGGTAATTTAAAGTCTAGCAGGTTAATTATTGCTAGATTTATGTTTTTGATCCAAAATAGACAATATGTGAATATTTTGTTACAATGTAATAAAAAGTACATAAGGAGGAGAATAATGAAAAAGAGAGTAATTATAGAAATTATAGGAGCTATTTTAATTTTTATTGTTGGTTATTTTGCAGGAGATACAGTAGCTATAAATAGAATGAATAAAACTGTTGATTCAAAGGTATCCAGTGAGACGTCTGATACATCAACATCTTCTAAGCCTACTAAGCCTAAAGAAGAACAAAAACAAAAGATATATAAATTGGGTGAAGAAGGTACTTCAGGCAACTGGGGCATAAAGGTTTTAGATGTACAGGAACTTACCACAATACAAGGAGGGGATAGCTCAGACAATAGAACTACACAACAAAAATTTATTATGGTTAAACTTCAACTTAATAATAAATCTCAAGCAGCAGCTCAATATTCTAATGAAGAATTCATATTAGATGATACTAAAACAAAGGCACAATATAAGTCTAGTATGGAAGCTGGAGAAACAGCCAATCAAAAAGAAACTATATACAATAAAAATAGTGAGTTTGTAGGAATAAATGAAGATGTAAATCCTAATACACCTAAGCAAACTTATGTAGTGTTTGAAGTGCCTAAAGATTTTAATATGGAAAATGGTATATTAATACACGGAGACAATGACGGAAAGGCTGTTGGATACAATATAAAATAAGGAGGAAATAGCAAAATGAAAGCTATAGGCATAATACTTATTGTAATTGGAGTTATTGGAATCATTATGGGAATTAATATGTTTGGCGATATTGGCATAGCTGCTATAGTTGGAGCTTTGGCGGCTTTAGTGTCTGGAATAGGATTTATATTATCAGATAAAAAAATGAATTCTTTATTGAAATAAATATATTAATAGAAAAAGGAGCATTTTTATTACTTCTTTTTCTAGATCAAGCAGTAGCTCAATAAAAGATGGAGCCTAGTAGGAAAATTAAGACTACTAGGCTTCATTTTATTTACGTCACATGTTAAGGTTCAACGAGATAAAGTTTGCATAGATTGTGGAACTTATTAATTTAAATACATCTCATGTTGAGGTTCAACTTGGCCTTCTGCAACTAGCATACGTCCAGAAACTATCATTTAAATACATCTCATGTTGAGGTTCAACGATATAAAGGGGGATTGTAGTTGGACGCTTACATCTAATTTAAATACATCTCATGTTGAGGTTCAACAAGATGCATCTTTAAACCAGTCCCAAAGAAAAGCAGATTTAAATACATCTCATGTTGAGGTTCAACTGATATAGGAGTAGAAAAACCAACAAAATGGGTAAAATTTAAATACATCTCATGTTGAGGTTCAACGCTTCCATTTATCAATAGGGCATCCACAATATATACAAATTTAAATACATCTCATGTTGAGGTTCAACAATATTTAAAGATAATAATTTATAGGGGGTTTATAAATTTAAATACATCTCATGTTGAGGTTCAACATTATTAAAGGATAAACCTAAATATTTAATTGGTAAATTTAAATACATCTCATGTTGAGGTTCAACGAAAATAGCAGTAATTACGATGCTTGTGGAAGTGGATTTAAATACATCTCATGTTGAGGTTCAACATTTAAAAATTATGAACAAATGGAAGAATATGCAGAATTTAAATACATCTCATGTTGAGGTTCAACTCATTTCATCTAATATTTCATTTGTTGCCAACAATGATTTAAATACATCTCATGTTGAGGTTCAACTTCTTTGTTCTTCTTCGCTCTTTACATTTAATATGCATTTAAATACATCTCATGTTGAGGTTCAACGTGCATCTCGGTTTATGCGATATTTTCTAGCTAATTGATTTAAATACATCTCATGTTGAGGTTCAACGGTGTTCTTCCATGTAATCAACTCCTATCTATCCAATTTAAATACATCTCATGTTGAGGTTCAACTACTTGGATTATTAAACTTTATAGTAAATTTTTCATATTTAAATACATCTCATGTTGAGGTTCAACTTCATTTGAAGATTGCTTCATTAATTTTGAAGATTGATTTAAATACATCTCATGTTGAGGTTCAACTTTATTCAAATTGTCAATAGGGAAGGAGGAATTTTAATTTAAATACATCTCATGTTGAGGTTCAACCGGTAAGAAAAAGGTTTAAGAAAGTAGGGCAAAGATAATTTAAATACATCTCATGTTGAGGTTCAACCCATACTTTCCATGTACGCCCCTTTTACCACGGTGGATTTAAATACATCTCATGTTGAGGTTCAACCTGTGTAAAATAGCCATTTCTTGTTTCTATTATAATCCTAAAAGTATTGATAATAAAGAGTTTATCTAAAATTTTTCCAACCGTTTTCTAATTTCTAAAATTATAATAAAAAAAGTACCCTAAGTTGTTATATAGTAAGGACTTAAGCTACATTTAGATATCAATGAGGTTGGAAAAATATTATACCATAAATACAAAAGAAGCCGTTAAAAAGGGTAGATCAATTATAATCACACACCATAATTTGTGGACTAGATGTGAATTTTGTTAATTTTTAATGTATTGTGCGTAATATAGATTAGTTGCCATGTAAATTACCACATAATAAATATGAGGTGGTAAAAATGATAACTGAGAGAGACAAAAGAATTTTGAAATGGATTGAAAATTTTAACAGTATAACTATAGATCAGTGTAGTAAATTATTTTTTTCTACAAGTAAGATGAGTTATGATTTGGCAAGAAAGAGGTTAAGATACCTTAATCGAGAGGGGGCAATAAAAAGATATAGGAAAGATCCTAAAAGTGAGACTGTATATTTTATGGACAAGAGGCTTAAAGTTCATGACCTTAAGATATTGGATGTTATTGTAGCTCTGCAGCAATTTAACACAACTACAAATGAAATTATACTTCAAAATAAGATACAAATTAATCAATTTATAAGTTATATAGTTGATGCAACTATTGTTATAGGCAATGACTATCCTATTCTCATAGAAGTAGATTATACTCACTATACCAATGATAAGAAGATTATTAATATAATTAATCATTTGGAGGGTAAACATAACAGAAAATATGTATTTTTAATAGTTAGACAAACTATAGAAGAAGTTTCAGTAGAAAACGTAGGGATGAAGAGTAAATTAGTTTTAGTTAATTGGAAGTTTAACAGTTCCGATAAGTTACTTCGCTCCCTCCGGTCGCTATTGGAACCATAAATATAAGCAATAAAGCCTATTTAGAATATACCTATTGTACCGATTAGGACGGTATGCTTGATAGGTATAGCTTACAGGTATTAGTAATAGAAAATATTATATGCAATTCTACATAGTAGAAACATAAATTTAGTACTATTTTTAGATTCTTTTAGATATTGTTAAAATACACAAAAAAATACATGAAAAAATTATGGAAGAAAGAAGGAATAAATGTGGAATTTTTACGTTAAAAAGAGTGATAACATAGAAACATGAAAAGTGAGATGACAATTATAAAAAGAGGTGAGAGAACCTATTTGTCTATAGATAATATTTTGATTGCATGGTATTGCTAATGAAAATAAAATATAATTTGCAAAATTTACTTTATTACTATTTTTTACAAAGTCTTAGGAGGGGATGGATTTGAAGTTAGAAAAAGCTTTTTTAGAAATAATGGAGGAAGATTCAAAAGATATGAAGAAAGTTGAATTAGATGAATGTACTAATAAAATTAATACATTAGAGGATAATATTAAGGCATTTACTTCAGAAGCAACCCTTTTAATTTAAAGAGTTGCTTCTAATCATTTAAGTATTTAAATACGGTTTTAACTTTTCATAATGAAATCTATCAATAGCACCGCCATTTTCCCAATTTTTAAATGATCTATAATCAATTCCTGTAAGCTTTCCAGCTTGCCAATAGGATAGATTGTTCTTAATTCTCCAGTTTTTTATCATATTACTATAATCAGAAAATATAAATTTATAGTAATTATCATAGTAATATTCTATAGGCATATTTAAAACTTTAGATATTTTTGTTAATATATTAGTAGAAGGAAAACACATTCCGGATTCATAGTCTTGTATGGTTGAGTGATTAACACTTATTAGTTTCCCTAATTGACTTTGTGATAAGTTTTTAATCAATCTACTTTTTTCTATGCGATTGCCAATTGTTTTCTCATCAAAGTTTTTATATAATTCCCCATAAAGGTTGATTATAACCTGTTGTACAGTGATTGCACTTTGGTACAACGAGCTTCTGTGTGACCTACAAAGAGACCACTTTTTTCTCCGCCGCAAAATAAATTATCTATGCCATTTACTTTTAAGTCCACAGAAACGGGTGCTATGGAAAGATATCTTATAGAATTTCCTTTGCCCCCGGAATATGGATCTATAAATTTGACATTTTCTAGTCCTTGTATTTTACGTAACTTTTCTAAAGGATAATAGGATGTCATTAACTTTACGTGCCCTGTATCTAGAAGTATTACATTTTGTGCAAACTCTTTTAAAGCATACTGCTGGCATACTTTAGCCTTTAATTTATCCATATTTACATCTTCTTCTGGAACTTTAAGTACTACTGCACCTTTTTCTTCAATTTCATGTAAGAGATTTTTATCTATAGTATCTTTAGCAAGTTTACAGGAACCGCTGAAAGCTCCATAAGTTCCATCTAATCTCTCGCCGTGAAGATCTTCTACTCCAGCACATTTGCTTATGCTTATCCTAGGGCCGAAGGAAGGGCATCTAAGTATGCACATGGAACAGCCATTACCATATTTTATACAGTTTCCCATAGGACCTGTGGAACCTGTAGTTTCAACAAAGGCATCTGCTTCTTCATAATCTCCATTTGAGGTATATATGCCTTTTATTTTAGTTCCTTCCATTTTTACGTCCACTACTCTTGATATTAGTTTTAACTTTATGCCTTTACTTAAAATATATTTTCTAACAGCTGGTTCGATTTTATTTACATCATAGAGCCAAGCATGAACATGGTTTATAGTATTGCAGCAGGTTTAGAAAATACTATGATGAATCTTGTGTGTTTTTTCACTTCCCCATAGGTAAACATCAATATCACCTGTAGTACCATTCCAGTAGATTTTGTCAATTATGTTTTCTAAAATATGTCTTTTAATTGATACATCCTTTATTATGGAAAAGTATGAATTAAAATCTTCTAAGTTTTTCTCTATTATATCGAGGGCTATATTTTTATCTACATTTTCTTCTTCAATATTTTTAGATTTGTCTAATTTCAAATTTAAATCCTTTATTGTTTTTGCTAAGTTTTCTATTTTATTTAGGATAAATTTAGAAGCAGGGGAGTCATCTACATTTATATTTGATAATTGTTGTAATAATGTATTCATTTGGTTATTTTTATCTTGAATTTCTCTTTTTAGTATTTCAATAAAATTATTTTTAATAGAGGAAGTTGATTCATTTTTATGACATTGTAGTTCTTTTAAAAGCTTATTTATGCTTAGTCCTTTAATATTTTCAGCAATAGCTTTTTCAATTTTTGGACCGTTGGCATTAGGGTTAGCACATCTGCTTTTTCCAGAATGGGCTTTCATTGTACACACATAATAGTAAATTCTTTCATTCCCATTTTTTTTAGGCCTTCCATAAGAGACACGCATGGGTGCACCACACAAAGCACATTTTAATATTCCAGATAATAAAGATTTTTTAGATGTTCCCTGTCTTGGATTGGATTTCCTTTTATTTTTATCTAATTGAAATTGTACTTCTAACCAGGTAGTACTTTCAATAATTCCTTTATGTTTGGCAACTGCAGCAATCCACTCACTTGTATTTCTAGTCATATATTTTGAATTGCGTTTATTATATGTAATAATTCCATTGCCATTAGGTATGCCGCAGGTAGTTATACCTAAGCCTTTTAAATATTTAAAAACCGAATTATCTGATTTGACATAAACGGGATTTCTAAGAATATCATTTATTGACATAGATGAAAAGTCTCCATCATTTTTCCCTTTTATGTTATTAGTAAGTAGATATTTAAGAACTAAGGATATAGAACAAAATTCCATGTATTTACTATATATCAATTTGACCTTATCCAATTCTTTTTTTATAGGAGAAAGTTTATGCATAAATTTTTGTTTCATTTCAGAGTTATAATAAGTTACTTTCTTAGAATTGAAACCAAGGGGAGTTTGACCTCCAAGCCAGCGGCCGGATTTTGAAAGTTCTAACATATTGTCTCGAACACGTTCTGCAATAGTTTCTCGCTCTAACTGTGCAAAAACAGAAGCTATATATACCATGGCTTTACCCATAGGGGTGCTTGTATCAAACTGCTCTTTTACACTTACAAAAGATATATTGTGTTTCTGTAATAATTCTAATGTATTAGAAAAATCAGCAACGTTTCTACTAATTCTGTCTAACCTGTAACATATTAAAAAATTAAATTTTTCTTTCCTAGCATCCGTTAAAAGTTCTTGAAATCTAGGCCTATTTGTATTGCCGCCAGAAAAACCCTCATCTTCATATATTATAAAACTGCTTATTTTCAAATTGTTATTGGCATATTCTTTGCATATTTGCACCTGATTTTCTATAGACTCACCTTTGCACGTAAACGTGGATTTCCTGCTGTATACAGCTGCTATCATTTTTTAAAATCACATCCTCAAAAATTAATATAGTCCTATATTAAATTACATGGCTTTAATTAACTTTTTATTCCTTTTTAAATTAAAAATTTTCATCACACAATAAGTTGAGATGCATATAATATCGTAGGTAAATATGCTTAAAAAATAGCTGGGAGATATTGTTTTATGGCCAAGCCAATAAAAGTAAGAATGCATTATTCAAAAGACCCTAAAATAATGGATGAACTGGAAACAAGAAAGGCGAGAGCTTTTGCAAGAGCACTTATAAGCAAATTATGTGTTGAACAAATAGATGAACTCATAAAAACACTAAAAGAAAGACAAACATGGAAGAAATAAATAAGTATAGACATATTGAAAACCATTCAAACTAAAATTAAAAATATAAAAAAATGAGTGTACCTTCGAAGGAGGTATAATATGGAAAACAAAACTAAAATGAGATTTGAAAATATAGAGCAGAGAGATAAACAGTTAAAAGAGTTTAGAACTATAAAGTATATTATAGATAAGAAAAATCCTTTAATAGTATGGATATATATTTAAAAGGAGGTACAGCAATATGAATAAGGAGGTACGACTTTTAAAAGCAGATGAAATTGAAATAAGGGTACAGAGCTTAAAGAAGACTCCAAATGGTGTAGGATGTGTTTTGCTCTTATATAAGGATGCAAGAGTTGATATGAAAATACTTGATGAAACGTTTGGAATGACAGGGTGGAAAAGAACCCATGAATTTATAAATGGAAGATTATTTTGTAATATAGATATTTGGGATGATGAAAAAAAACAGTGGATTAGAAAGCAAGATGTGGGAGTAGAAAGTTATACGGAAAAAGAAAAGGGTCAAGCTAGTGACAGTTTTAAAAGGGCAGGATTTAATATTGGAATAGGAAGAGAACTTTATACAGCTCCTTTTATATGGATCAGTTTACAACAGGGAGAATTTGCTGAAAAGGATGGTAAAGTTACTTTGTCACAAAGGGTTCATTTTCAAGTTAAGTCAATAGGATACAATAAGAATAGGGAAATCAATCAGTTGGAAATTCAAGATAATTATTATAGATTGAGATATTCTTTAGGAAAGGCTGCGGGTGATCAGAGTAAAATAGCTATTATGGATAATAAAGAGGTAATAAATAAAAATGAACTTCACTGTGAAAAATGTGGAAACATCATATCGGAAAAAGTAGCAGATTATAGCAATAAAAAATTTGGGAAAATGTTGTGTATGAATTGTCAGGTAAATATAAAAGGTGCCCGAATTTTAAGTAAGGTCAAATAAACAGGGTTCTTGAAATCAGATGAATACTTATTGTAAACATGTCGAAACATCTTGGAAATATGACGTTTTGGCATGTTACTTTTATTTGAATTTTAATAAGTTCGCAATACTGTAAGTGGAGCATGCTTATGACCGGGAAAATCCAAATTCTTGTGTCTAGTAAGGCTGTCTGTGATGTTTATTAGATCTCCTGCTCCAAGTGCATTGATTTCTTCTGCAGCAGTATATCTACCGTTGTTTCTCATTATTCCTCCTACATTTCCTAGGCCAAGTACCATGTCGGTTTTTTCATATATAACTACATCAGCACCTGCTTTTTTGGCAGATAAAGCTGCAGCACATCCAGACCATCCTGATCCAATTACTATTATTTTCATAAAAAATACCTCCTATAATAATCTTCTACCTTTAAATAAATCTCTTGGATCCATTTGCACCTTGCACAGCCTTCTAACTATGTCACCATCATAGTGTTTGGTGCAGCTTGCGCATATTCCTTCACCGCAGCTCATTTTGGAATTATTGCAGCAGGAAAAGTTTATGAATTTGTTTTGTGAACTGTTTATTTTATCTATAAAATCTATAATTTTATAACTCATTATATCCGGGCCTCCACAGTGTACTAAATTTATGGAATTTTCCCGGAGAATTTTTTTAAGCATTAATTTAAATTTCTCAGATAGATTTCCATCATCCAATATAGTGCAATCTAACACTTTTGATTTGCATCCCTTAAAATAATCCTCATAAAAATTTTCTTTGAATTGTGTGTCAATAATAGAGATAAGCTTGTTCTTATTTGAATATAATTTTTTCATAACTGGAATGGAAGGAGCAATTCCTATGCCTCGGGCTATAATTAATGATATGCCATCTTTGGCATTAGAAATATTTGAAAGTCCCATTATTCCATTTGAAAACGGTCCTCTAAGAAGTATTTTATCGCCTTTATTTAATTTAAAAAGAACTTTAGTTTTTGTGCCGCTTGATTTTATTGCAACATCGAGAGTATTGTTTGTATTATCTGCATTTATAATGGAAATTGGTACGTCATAATAATTTACACTTTCCTTATTTCTTAAAAATACAAAGCTTCCAGGATTTGATAATTCTCTTACTAAGTTTTCTGGTGCTTCTAAAGTAAACATGCAAAGAGAATCTTTAGCTACTTTTTTGTCTAATATAGGACAATCATAAGTTTTTCTTAAATTTTTTGCTTTTTTACCATTAGAAATATATTGTTCATATATACAAACTCCACACCAGTCTTTGCATTGGCAAAACTCTTCACCGGAAAGTTGAGAGCATAGTATACAGTCATTGGTTTCTGCTAGGTGGCATGGACAATATTCACTTCCTGCATCAATACAATACATGTAAATAACCTCCGTTGATATTATTATAAAACTATGTACAATATTAGATTATTTTTCAGAATCATTTTTGTTACTTTAAAATGAAAAACTATGTTAGAATAAAAACATTGACTGCTAAATTTAATTACTTAGATAGGGGTGTTTTGTTGAAAAAAGGATACATATATTCTGTATTGTCTGCCATATTATTTGGAACTTGCGGAATCATAATAAAAATTGCTTTCTCGGAAGGGGCAAATTCTATAAATATATTGACACTTCAATATATGATGTCAATTCCAATTATGTTTTTAGGCATACTTATAATAGATAGTAAGGCTTTAAAAATAGGGAAAAAGGATTTATATCACACAGCAGTTCTTGGTATAGTAGGTAATACTTTTATGACGATTTTCTATTATATGGCTTTTAATTATCTTGATGTTTCAATGGTTACCATACTGCTTTATACATATCCTGCTATGGTTTTTATTTATTCAGTAGTATTTCAAAAAATGCAGGTAAGTTCTAATAAGATTTTTGCTCTTATTGTAACTTTTATAGGTTGTTTTTTAGCTTTGGGTCTTAACCAAGGGATAAAGACCTTTTCAACCAAGGGTTTTATGTACGGAATTCTAGCGGCAGTATTTTATGCTTTTATGAATGTATATACGGAGAAAAAAATGGATAAATTAAACCCACTTGCAGTTAACTTTTACTCTATTATTTTTTCATTTTTATCTTTAATAATTTTTAAATTTCCAGTGGATGTGTTTAGACAGGATTTGAACGGAAAATTAATTGCTTGCATTGTAATATTAGGAGTGTTTTGTGAGATAATACCTTTAACTTTGCTTTACGCAGCAATTAAACATATTGGGGCTTTAAAAGTTTCAATAATAGGAAATCTAGAAATACCTACAGCTATGTTTCTTTCCTTTTTTATTTTAAAGGAACATTTAACACTACTTCAAGTTTTTGGAGCAGCACTTGTCATTTATGCCGTTTATAGTATAAAAAAAATGGATTGATTTTTATTTAGTTATCACAGTCATATTAGGTGACTATGATAACTATTTCAGACTGAAAATTGAGATTCATACATTAATAGACAAAGTATATTAATGGAAGAGAATATTTAGATATGAAAATTATTTTAAAGATTTTTGTTTTTTTCTGTAAGAACAAGCTTTATTTTCGATAGTATCTAGAGATTCACTTAGACATTCTTCAATAACATCAGGTGTTATTAATATATTTTCTTTTTTCAAATTATCGCCTCCTTCTATTCATTAAATTTAATTATATTCTATTAAACGGAATATGTCAACTTAATTATTTGAAATACAGATTTTTTTATGATTGAATTGTGATAATGTCTTAGTATACCGCATTTGATTATGTCCCAAATAAATAAGTTTATAGTATAATAAAACCTCATGACTAAGAAGTGAGGTGGACAAAATCAGAAAGGTAGTTTTAACAATGAATGAGAATGCAAAATATAACATAATCAAGAAATTAGTAGAGAGCAATGGTAACAAGCAAAGAGCTGCTGTACAGATTAACTGTACTGTTAGGCACATTAACAGAATGATTAAAGGGTATAAAGAGCAGGGAAAAGCCTTTTTTATACATGGAAATCGTGGTAAAAAACCTGTCCATGCTTTAGATAATTCTACAAAACAGACTATTGTTGACTTATATCGAACAAAATATGAAGGCACCAATTTAACTCATTTTTCAGAACTCTTAAAAGAATTTGAAGGAATCAAAGTTTCATCAAACACTATACGTTCCATCCTTTTGCAGGAATTCATCCTGTCTCCTAAGGCAAAACGTTCTTCTAAGAAGGCTCTATACACTAAACTTAAAGATATGCAAAAATCTACAAAGTCAAAAAAGCAGGCTAGTGTTATTCAAAGTTCTATTCTTGCTATCGAAGATGCTCATCCTAGGCGTCCGAGATGTGCCTACTTTGGAGAAATGCTTCAGATGGATGCTTCTCTTCATCCTTGGTTTGGTGGAGAAAAAAGTCAGCTTCATATAGCTGTAGATGATGCCACAGGTGCTATTGTAGGTGCTTATTTCGATGTTCAAGAAACGCTAAATGGATATTACCATGTACTTGAGCAAATATTGAAAACCTATGGTATTCCTTATATGTTTTACACCGATAGGCGTACAGTTTTTGAGTATAAACAAAAGAAATCCCCTTCTATCGAAGAGGACACTTTTACCCAATTCGGTTATGCCTGCAAGCAGTTAGGAATTGAGATTAAAACCAGCAGCATTCCACAAGCCAAGGGGCGTGTGGAACGAATGTTTCAAACACTGCAATCACGACTTCCTATCGAATTGCGTTTAGCTGGTATAAGCACGATTGAGCAGGCAAATGAATTTTTAAACTCCTACATAAAAAAATTCAATGCTCGATTTGCTTTACCTGTTGATAATATCAAATCTGTATTCGAAACGCAACCTGATATTGAGAAAATCAATTTAATTCTTGGTGTACTTGATAGTAGGAAAGTAGACAATGGGAGTTGTGTAAAATACAATAAAAGATATTATCTTCCAGTAGATGCTAATGGTCACCCAGTATATTACCATAAAGGTACCTGCGGTATAGTAATAAAGGCATTTAACAATGATCTATATTTTTGTGCAAACGAAAAAGTTTATGCACTTGAATTGCTTCCGGATCATGTTCCTTCATCAAAAAATTTTGATCTTGCGAAGACCTCAAAAACTCCAAAGAAACACTATATACCGCCGATGAGTCACCCATGGAAGCAGGCTTCATTTGAACATTATTGCAATAAGCAGGCTCATAGACAAAAAGAAAACATAGCTTAAAGAACTAAAAAGCCCTTTTACTTAAAAAACTTTAAGTTGATGGATGTGTTTGCTATACCTAAAAATAATGTTATAAGCGTAACAAAGCACCAGCTATTGCTGGTGCTAATAATTAAAACTTTTTGGGACATTTTCAAAATTAGTTGACACTTAATTATTTGAAATACAGATTTTTTATTGGAACAATATATAGTATATAGTTATATATGCTAAAATATGACTATGATTATAACTAATAATTAAATATTCTCATGTAATTTTTTTAATATGTAAATACTATAAATAGTAATATATTAAAAATAGGGGGGATATTAGTGAAGAAAATCATAGCTTTCATAATTTCGATAGTTATATCAACATGTGGAGGAGAATTTGTATATGCTAAAACTGCTTATGGTGTAAGTAGAATAAGCGGGTCAAATAGATATGAAACATCTGTAAATATAGCAAATAGTTTTAGCAGCGACAAATTGGAAAATGTAATTATTGCAAGTGGAAATAATTTTCCAGATGCCTTAGCAGGCTCTGTGCTTTCAAAAAAAGAAAATGCTCCTATATTGTTAGTAGGAAAAGATGTAAGTTCCAGTGGAGATTCTATTAACTTTATAAAAAATAAGTTAGATAGAGAAGGAACTATCTACATATTAGGAGGGAAATCATCTGTAAGTGAAAATTTTGAGAGCTATTTTAATTCATTAGGATACAGCAGCGTTAAAAGATTAGGTGGAAAAAATAGATTTGATACAAATTTTACAATTGACAGATATTTAATGACAGAAAAAGGTACTCCAGCGGTTATAGTAAATGCTTATGGATTTGCAGATGCTTTAAGTGTTTCAAGTATTGCTGCGTCAAAAGGATATCCTATTATCATGACTAATTCATTTAACTTAGCTGATGAAACAAAAGAAACACTGAAAAATATAGAGCCATCTAAAGTATTTATTATTGGGGGAGAATCATCAGTAGCAGGTAATATAGTAAGTCAGTTAAAAGAAATTGTCCCATCACTCAATAGTAATAGCATAATAAGAATAGGGGGCATGAATAGATATGATACATCCTTAAATGTATGTAAATACTTTAATCAAACTTCAAATGAAGCTGTTATTGCAAGTGGTAAGAATTTTCCTGATGCGTTATCTGCCAGTGCACTGGCTGCAAAAAACAATGCACCTATAATATTGACAGATGGAACTAATATATCAGATCAGAAACAATACTTGGATGGATGCAACTGTGAAAAGGTTATTTTAATAGGTGGCACTGGAGCTGTAAGTGAAGATGTACAGAATGCTTTAGAGGGCAAAATTGTTATTTCAAATGAGGATGCTAAAAAATTACTGCTTCAGGGTGACGATGCTTTTAAGAAAATATTAAAAATTAATGTGGATGGAAACTCTTATATGGATGTATCAGGTGTAAGCTATGCTCCCGTAACAGATAATATAGGAGAATACAATTCCGTAAGTAAAGATTTAAATGAAAACTATGGTTTGAACAATTATTATACGAAGGATTTTGTAAATACTCTAATAAATTTTATGTTTAAAGATATTGATGGTAAAATTTATATGAGATATGGAAATCCTGAACCTAGACTTATTGTTAAAGATTCTGAAGTAATTTCTAAGAAATATAATGGTAATAAAGCAGATATTATGTTAAAGGGTTATTATTTTGGAGAGTTATCCTATGCCAATGCCACTTTAGTTTACGATGGAAATAGGTGGCTTATAGATAAGTTTGATAACTGGGGAGTAGAGTAATTTACCTTGCAATAAAAGAAGACTATGAATTTTTAAAATTTATAATCTTCTTTTTATTACAAACTTTAGGCAAAATAATCTCTTGAATAAGATGAAAAATATGTTGACTTTATGCTATTCTACTTTTATATTTTATTCAATACCGTATTGAAGATTAGGTATAATAAGCTATACTAAAACTGTTATATTTATACTATAGTGTCTGTATTGATTTTTGATATAGAGAATACTATAATAGCCAATATAGGCAGTTTGAGACGGAAGGTGCTATATTTATGGTGAGTACTTTAGAAAAAGAGCTATTTCTCATAATTCACAATTTGAGAATGACAGGATATGTTTCTTTTTATAGTAGATATAAAACAGCATTTTTTATTACAGTAATCATAGTTGCAGTGCTATTGTCATTTATAATTGCATTTTTTATAAATATTAAAAAAAGAAATTTAATGGAGCAAAGATATAAACTAGCTGTAGAAAGTTCTAACATTGCTATTTGGGAGTATGACATAGAGAAAAATGATTTTTTTGCTTCAGATAAGTGGGAAGAAATTACTGGGTACAAGGTTAGTAAAAATGATAATCTTAAGATCATATTAGAAAAATTGTTGCCAGATGAAAATAAAAATATAATGTTAAATTATTTGGAGAATCATCTAGCAGGGATAGCTCCTTTTTATGAATGTGAGTTTAAATTAGCAACTAAATGTGGAAAGAAAAAATGGATTTTTATTAGAGCAAAGGCACTTAGAAATGCAAAAGGAAAAGCTTTAAAAATAGCAGGATATGTTACTGATATTACAGAACAAAAACTTATACAGGATAAAAATAAATATCTAGGCTATTATGATAGTTTAACAGATCTTCCTAATAGAAAAACGTTTCAAGATAAGCTAGATAAGGTATTGAAAGACTCTAGTGAAAATGATAAAAAAGGAGCATTACTTTTTATAGATTTAGATAATTTTAAAAGGGTAAATGATACTTTAGGTCATCAATGTGGGGACAAGCTTCTTCAATATGTGGCAAATAAGCTAAAAAATATTATAACAGAAGATAATACTGTATTTAGATTAGGTGGAGATGAATTTTTGATAATACGACATGATATAAAGGATAAGAATGATGTTGTAAAAGTTTGTAATAAAATAATGTTCGCATTTAAAGCACCATTTGAAATAAACGAAAAGTTAATTCCAATTAGTACTAGTATAGGCATCTCCATGTATCCTCAGGATGGGACTACAGCTGATTCTTTACTAAAAAATTCAGATATAGCTATGTATAAAGCAAAAGATTTATGTAAAGGAACATATAAATTTTATAATAGAAGGATGTCTTATGAGGTTTCGAGAAAAGCAGAACTAGAAGAGGGGCTTAGAACTGCTTTAGAAAATAATCAATTTCAGTTATATTACCAACCTGAAATTGACTGTAAAACTGGGGAAATCAAAGCTATGGAAGCCTTATTAAGGTGGAAAATTATGAAAAATGAATTCGTTTCTCCAGTTGAATTTATTCCCGTAGCTAAAGACACATCATTAATAGTTCCTATTGGTAAGTGGGTACTAGAAACTGCTTGTAAGCAGCATAAACAATGGTTAGATAAAGGATATGATTTTGGCATTATGTCAGTAAGTGTCTCAAAAGTCCAATTGCAGCATCCAAGTTTTTTTAAAATGGTAAAAGCAGTTTTACATGAAAGTAATCTTCCACCAGAACTTTTGGAAATTCAAATTACGGAAAGTGAAGTTATGCAATCTTTACAATCTAATATAGCTGTCTTAGAAAAGTTGAGAAGACTTGGAATAAGCATTGCTCTAGACGATTTTGGAACAGGTTATTCTTCATTAAATTATTTGAGATTACTTCCTATAAATACTCTTAAAATCGATAAATTTTTCATTAATCGAATTCATATTAATTCCAAAGATTGTTCTGTAGTGGACGGCATAATAAATCTATCTCACAAGATGAATATAAGTGTAGTTGCTGAAGGAGTGGAGTTTATAAAACAATTTGAAATACTTCGATCTATGAACTGTAATAAAGTTGAAGGGTACCTGTTTGGTAAGCCTGTGCCTGTAGAAAATATTGAAACTGTGGTTTATTCAGTAGGTAAGTTTAATCACATGTTGGCATAAGTTTAATATGATTGTATTTAAATATATTATGTTGTTATACAAAAATAAGGGGTTGTCACACTGAAAATAAATTCTACAACATATTGTATTAGCAAGTGAATTATAAAACGATATGTTGTATGTAAATTACTTAGTGCAACAGCCCTTTTCTTAATAAATTTGTTAATGTTTCCCTGCCAACTCCTGATCTTTTTTAGGATTTGCAAAGCTAGGTTCTGTAGGATTAGGGTCTCCATAGTATCTACCTGGTGTTGAAAGGTCAAAATACAATTTGGAATCTTGAGTTACACCAAAATCCTTATTTGAACCTGTATCTTTAACTTTATTTAGTGCCTCTCTAAATAGTGCATTGTGAGCTTCTTCACGTTCTAGTAAGAAATTTATTGTCTCACGTACATACTTATCGTTGATTTGACGATATAGGTATTCATATACTACTTTTGCCCTTTGTTCGGATGCTATATTTGAAAGCAAGTCTGCCACAATATCTCCTGTAACGGTTACATAATTTGCAGTCCATGGCTCGCCAGAAGAGTTCATTAATACTGGCGTTAACCCACCTAATACGTGAGTTTCAATTTCCCCACTACCTACTGAATTGAAATCAACTGAATGACCGTTTAACAAATTTACAGTCTGTGCAACCATTTCCATATGGCTGAGTTCTTCTGAACCAATATCCAAAAATAAATCTTTTATTGCAGGATCATTTACTCTAAAACTCTGGGATAAGTACTGCATGGCAGCTGTAGTTTCACCGCATCCACCACCTAGTTGCTCTTGCATTAGTACTGCATACTGTGGATTGGGTTTTTCTACTTTAACTTCTTTTAAAAGTGCTTTTTCATGTTTAAACATTAGTATATCAACCTCTCCTTCATTTTGTAATTTATAATATTTTATTTAATAAATTAATGTCTGTTATAGGTTTTTTACAGGTAAAGTTTTCACAAATGTAGGTGGTAGTTTTATTGTTGATGTCTATATAGTTTTCTATAATAGGGGAAATAGTGCTTAAATCCTTATTTAAATTGCAGTACAAAATTGAAATTGTAAAAGGATTAAATTTCTCATTTATCATATGAACTACTTGCTTACCTTCTTCAATGTTACTGCCTGCAGATACAATAATTTGCCTTATAGGTGATTTTGAAAATAGAAGTGCTATAAGAGAAAATGAGCATGCTCTTGGGAAACTATTTAATTCTTTTGAAAAAGTTTCGAATAGCTGTTTAGCTTTATCTTCAAAATCATAACTGCTTGTTAGATGGGACAATCGCAGCAAATTTAATGCGGCTGTGGAATTACCAGAGGGAATGGCACTATCGTATATTTCCTTTGGCCTTGTAATTAACTTCTCACCATCATTTCCATATAGGAAGAAGCCTCCATTTTCTTTATCCCAGAAAAGTTTTAATAAATCTTCATTGAGCTCCAGTGCTTTTTTTAGATAATCTGTGCTGTAGGTTGTTTCATATAGTTCTATAAGTCCCCATATTAAAAAAGAGTAATCATCTAGATAGCCTAAAAAAGAAGCTTCTCCATCACGATATCTTGCAAGGAGACGACCATCTGATCTCACTAAGTTCTTATAAATAAAGTCTACAGCTTTTTTGGCAGCTTTAGTGTATTTGGAGTTGTTTAAGACTCTGCCAGCTATTGACATAGCAGCAATCATTAGGCCGTTCCAGGATGTTAAAATTTTATCATCTTTATAAGGATGTATTCTTTTTTCTCTTTCAGCAAATAATTTTTCCCTGCAGTTTTCTATAAATTGCATATCATCTTCTGGAATAGAACTATTTATTAGGTTCAAAATATTTTTGCCTTCGAAGTTTCCACCTTTTGTTATATTAAAATAAGAACAAAACTTGCTGCCATCTTCTTCTTGAAGTATATTTTTTATTTCTTCTTCTGACCAAACATAAAATTTACCTTCTTCACCTTCAGAATCAGCATCTTCTGCAGAGTAAAATCCGCCTTCTTTTGAGGTCATGTCTCTTAATACATAACTTAGTATTTCTTCTGCTGTTTTACAATATTTTTTATTACCTGTAGCTTGAAAGGTTTCAATATAGGCTATAATTAAGAGAGCATTGTCATAGAGCATTTTTTCAAAATGTGGAACAAGCCATTTCCTATCTACAGAATAGCGGCTGAAGCCAAAACCTATATGGTCATATATTCCACCTTTTTTCATGCAATCCAGTGTTTTTTCCACCATTTCTAAAGCAGAGGAATCTTTGGTTTTGTAAAAATATCTGAGTAGAAAAAGTAGGTTATGTGCTGAAGGAAATTTGGGAAAGTCTCCAAAGCCTCCATATGTAGGGTCAAAATCATATTTGAAATTTAGGAAAGTTTTTTGAAAGATATCTTCATTAATGGTTTCATTAGAGGGTTCCTTTGAATTTTTTAGGAAATCTAATATTTGTGTGCTAGCATTTAAAAGTTCATCTCTATTATTTTTCCATGCCTTTTTAATGTAGTCTAAAATAGACATTAACCCCATGAGTGCATCTCTACTATTTTTGGGAAAATAGGTACCTGCAAAAAAGGGCTTTTGCTCAGGTGTCATGATAATTGTAAGGGGCCATCCGCCGCTTCCTGTGATGGACTGACATACATCCATATATATACTGTCTATATCAGGTCTCTCTTCTCTGTCTACTTTTATGGATATGAAGCTGTCGTTTAGCGTTTTAGCTACTTCTGTGTCTTCAAAACTTTCTTTTTCCATAACATGACACCAATGGCACGTACAGAGACGAGCCTAGCTGTACCCAATAGATAGGAATACAGGCTTATATTCTGATTTTGCCTTTGTAAATGCTTCTTCTCCCCAGGGATACCAGTTTACTGGATTGTGTGCGTGTTGTAATAGATAAGGGGATTTCTCATTTATTAATCTATTGGGTGTACTTGTTAGGTTCATAAAATCACCTCCTAATAATTTATTCTTATTATAGATTTATCTTTTGGGGAGAAAATTATTCAAATAAAAATAGGTTTTTAGTGGGATGTGATATTTAAAGATAAGGTAAAGCAGTTTATGAAAAATATTGAAATTAGAGCTGATAAAGAAACAGTAGATTATATTCAAAAGGAATTAGGATATTTTATAGCTTATGAAGATTTATTTTCTACTTGGCTTAATAAGGGAAACGATTTTGATAGATAGCTTTTTACGTAAATTGTTGAGAAGATAAAAGTAATAAGTTTGGTGGAGGAAAAGGTGATTATCATATAGGTGGCTGGAAATCACTAAAATAATTTGAAGTTGATAATAATATACATGTTACACTACATATGTTGTTTATTCAGGCAGCATAAAAAATCCAGCAAATACTTTGAAGACAGGAATAAATGAATACAAAGTAAATTCTATATCTATGGCTGATAAAGATGGAGACAAAATCTATAATGATATTGTAGAAAAAATAAAATCGAGTAAAAATGGAACATACTATGAAATAGATTGAAATGGAAAATTAATTTATGATACATATAAAAAATAAGTATTATATTGAATTGAGTTAATTCGCAATTTTCTTATTATACGATTCAAGCCAATACTTAATAAAATGATTTAATTTACTTAAATTTTACAACATAAGATAAGTGGTATTATTGATATAAAATGGTTATACTGGTTATAGTAGGGGGAATCAACATGAAAAAAAGATTATCAGGAATTATTTTTACTGCAGCTATATTTTGTGGGGTGTTTTTTACATCAAATGTTGTAAGTGCAGCAACACTACAAGATAGATTATGCGGTAATAATAGATATGAAACTAATTCTAAAATTGTAGACTCAGGATGGACATCATCAGAATGTGCTGTAATAGCAAGTGGAGAAGGCTTTGCAGATGCACTATGTGCGGCACCTTTAGCTGAGAAAAATAAAGCACCTATACTTTTAACTAGCAGGGATGCTTTAAGTTCAGAGGCTAAAGAACAATTAACAAGACTTAAAGTAAAAAAAGTATTTATTGTTGGTGGAACAGCATCCGTATCTGATAATGTAAAATCTGAAATAACAAATATGAATATTGAAACTACTAGAATATATGGACAAAACAGATTTGAGACATCATTATCGGTAGCTAAGGCTTTAGGAAACATTAATGGTGTGGTGGTAACAAATGGATTTGGATTTGCAGATGCTTTATCTATAGCACCTATAGCAGCAAAACAGGAAATGCCAATATTACTTACTGATAAGGATGATTTATCAACACCAATTAGGGAGTTTTTGCATAATAGTTATTATAATGAAAGTTATATAGTTGGTGGAACTGGAGTTGTAAGTGACAAAGTATCCTCACAGTTGAATAATGTTACAAGACTTGGAGGAAATAGTAGATATGACACAAATTCAGCTATATTAGATCATTTTGCTAATGATTTTAGTTATGATAAAGTTTATATTGCGTCAGGAGAAAATTATCCAGATGCATTATCTGGCAGTGTATTAGCAACTTCAAGTAACTCGCCTCTAATTTTAGTAGGATCTTACGTTGATCCTTCAGTAGAATCTTCAATAAAAGCTCAACACGAAAAATATAATAATGTAGTAGCTTTAGGAGGTACAGGAGTAGTTTCAGATACAGTAATAAATAGCATTGTCAGTGGGGTTTTTATACCAAGTATAAGTGATGATGAAATAAAAAATTTAATATATAATGCAGATCAAGCATGTATTCAAATTCATTCACTTGCATCATATGATGAGAATGACAGTATACCTACTGAACGTGAAGGAGAAACTTATTATAAACTAAACGATAATGTAAATACCTATGATAAGCTATTTAATTATTATAATAAATATTTTTCAGAAAAAAAATCAAATTACTTTATAAATACAGATTTATTTATAAAGTCAAATAATACTTTTTATATTCTTGGTTGTAATCCTGGATTAAGGCCTGTATTTTTACAATCTAAAGTGGAAAATAAAACTGTAGATGGTAATAAAATAAATGTAACTTTAGGTGTTTACTATGAGGATGATCCTGAAAATAATGATTCTTATCACTATAATTTTATTTTGATTTATGAAAATGGACGTTGGGTAGTAGATGATGTAACTAGCTATTTTGATTGGAATGATTTTAGGTATAGAGATAACCAGAACTAGGATTACAAGAGAACAAGCAAGTGTACTTAATGTAAGAAGTGGTGTAGGAACTAATTATAAAGTAATAAGACAGCTTGAAATGGGACAAACAACTGAATGAGTTTTTGATGGTTCTGAAAGTATAAAGCACATGTTCAAGCAGATAGATATTATAAATAATACTGTAACAGAATCACTTATAACGGTTGAAGAATTAAATACTAGTATGGATTCTGTAAATATTTTCCTCTCCGGTATAAATCAAATTGCTGAACAAACTAATTTATTAGCATTGAATGCAGCTATTGAAGCAGCTAGGGCAGGTGAATCGGGAAAAGGTTTTGCAGTTGTAGCAGATGAGGTAAGAAAACTTGCGGAACAAAGTACTGAAACAGTTAAGCAAATTGACACAATTATTAATGAAATAAAAGGAAAGACCAAATTAGTGTTTGAAAAGGTATCTGGCGGAAGTATAGCGGCTAATGAAGGAAAAGAGGCTACAGCTCAGGTTAATGAAGGTTTTGAAAAAATTAAATTATCTTTTAATAATATTAATGAATATATATCAAATGAATTAAAGATGATTGAAAACATAGGTTCAATTTTTACACAAATTCGAGAACAAACAGAGAGTATCGCAAGCATTTCTGAAGAACATTCAGCAGCAGCTGAAGAAATGCTGGCAACCACAGAAGAACAAAATGCAGGTATTGAAAATATGTATGGATTAATACATCATATTAATAGTTCTAGTTTAAAACTTCAAGAATTAATGGAAAAGAGATAATTTGTCTTCTATATTAGTACCTATTAGCAGAAATACTATACAATTTAGCCATATTAAAATTACCACTTTCAATAAAAAGGGCGCTAAATTGTATCAAAATTATAGCGATTAGACATATGTAAAGTATAATATTGATACCTTTTGTGGCTATATCCAAAATAAGGGAAAAACTTGAAATAATGGGTGAAATCATGTATTATCAAATAGTCATCGGATAAAAGTAGGAAGAAACCGAAATAAAAAAGTGAAGAAGATATAGAAAGAAATCTTGAGCAAAGAGTTTGAAAAAATCAATAGATTTTTTTATTGTATAAAAACATATTATAGACAAAAGTTAGTAATATGAATGGCTTGACGCCCTTGAATGTACACACATTCGAGGGCCTTGCTGTGGTGCGCCCAGCATGAATGCAATCTAAAGGGTGAAAGTCCCTAGCACGGGTTGATAGTACCAAGTGCATAGCTTAAGACAAGGGTGTCCATGGTGACGTGGAATCTGAAGGAAGTCGGCGGCAAAACTCCGGTCTGACGGACAGAAATTACATATAAGGCATATGTCTGTGGGTGAGGTTGCAACACAAACTGAAGCCCTAAGCTATTCAAGACAGACGGTGTAAATGTAGCAGATAGATGGAGTGAAAGATTGGGTTCTTACCTGGGGAGGTCTGATAGGCATGTTATGGATATGAAATTAGAAATAATAACCTACGCAGTGATGTGTAGTTGAACTATCAGAAGTCAGCAGAGGTCATAGTACCACGCAGTATGCGTCGGCGTGGGAAGGACTGAACAATAGGAGGTTTTAGAATTTTGAAAGATACGAAGAATTATGATAAAAGCAGACAACTTCATAAGAAAGGCTATCTACATGGAAAGAGAGTGGAACTCAAAAGCAATGTAGAAGTGCATAGTAATTCTTCTATGTCCAATAAAGGAAGAAACAACGTCAATGAATACAGTAGTGATTTACTGGAGCGAATATTATCAAGAGATAACTTGAATATTGCTTATAAAAGAGTAAAAGCCAATAAAGGAAGTCATGGTATTGATGGCATGACATTAGACGAACTTTTACAATACTTAAAAGAACATGGGCAGGAATTAAGGCAATCACTACATGAAGGAAAATATAAACCACAACCTGTCAGGAGGGTGGAAATTCCAAAGCCTGACGGAGGGAAGAGATTATTAGGAATACCTACTGTAGTAGACAGAGTTATTCAACAAGCTATTGCTCAAGTGCTAATACCAATATATGAAAAGAAGTTTTCAGAAAATAGTTATGGTTTTAGACCGCAAAGAAGTGCGAAGCAAGCTGTTGAGAAATGCAGACAATATATAAATGCAGGTCATACATGGACTGTAGATATAGACCTTGCTAAATACTTTGATACGATAAATCACGATAAACTAATAAGACTACTATCTAAAGATATAGAAGATGGTAGAGTAATTTCTCTAATACGAAAATACCTGCAAAGTGGTGTAATGATAAATGGAGTAGTTATGAATACAGAAGAAGGTGCACCGCAAGGTGGACCACTATCTCCACTATTAAGCAACATAATGTTACATGAACTTGATGTAGAACTAACAAAGCGAAAGCTTTGTTTTTGCAGATATGCTGATGACTGTAATATATACTTAAAAAGCAAGAAAGCAGCAAATAGAGTAATGGAGAGCATTACAAAGTTTATTGAAGAAGAGTTAAAACTCAAAGTAAATAGAGAGAAAAGCACAGTAGATAGACCTTGGAAACTTAAGTTTTTAGGATTTTCCTTTTATAGGGGTAAAGGTGAGTATAGAATAAGAATTCATGAGAAACCTTTGAACAAATTTAAAGCGAAACTTAAGAAATTAACTTCAAGAAGTAATGCAATGAATATGGAATATAGGTTTTTAAAATTAAAACAAGCAATAGTTGGATGGGTAAACTATTTTGCTATCGCGGATATGAAAAGTATTCTTAAGAAGCTTGATGAATGGTTAAGGCGAAGGGTAAGAATGTGTTTTTGGAAACAATGGAAAAAGATTAAAACAAAACACGATAATCTTGTAAAATTAGGAACACAAAATAATAAAGCATGGGAATTTGCTAACACAAGAAAAAGCTATTGGAGAACATCCAACAGCCCAATATTAGCTAAAACTTTAACCAATAGTTATCTAAAAGGAAAAGGATTAATCTCTATTTCTGAAATTTATTCATTAGTGCGTTAATTCCTATTGAACCGCCGTGTACTGAACAGTATGCTCGGTGGTGTGAGAGGTCGCTGAATAAAATAATTATTCAGCTCCTACTCGATTGAAAAAGCACAGCAGGAAGATTAATTAGAGGAGGATACATTATGAAGATTTCAAAGAAAGATGCATTAAAATGGTTTGAATTTTTTTCGATATTACCAGAGGATGAGGAAGTTATGACAAAACAACAGGAAATCATTTACGCTACCTTTGCACAAATTGAAGCAGCAATTGATTATAGAAATGATATGTTAATGTCGGAAATTACAGGTTTGAAAACCTTAAAGAATAGAACTTTTTTTGTAGGGAATGAAAGTAAATTTCCTAAAGGATGTCGCTCTTGCTTGCTTGGAACTGGTTTGAGTGCAATTAGGAAAACGAACAAATGTAATTTGGAGTGTAAGTTTTGTTATGATTATGGAGAGATAGAAGATATGCCTCCAATTGGTGAAGGTATGTGGGAGATTGGGGGTACAAAATTTTATGAGAAGGATATTGATTTACTCCTTTCTATTCATCAGAAACCTACTGGTATTTCATATGTTTATTTAGAGCCGTTTATGGAAATTGAAAAATACTATTCTATAATAATGAAATTTAGAGATGCAGGGGTTTATCAACATCTATATACAAATGGTACTTTAGCCTCGGAAAAGACATTGAAAGCATTAGGTGAAGCTGGTCTTGATGAGATACGTTTCAACTTGGGTGCCACTAATTGTTCAGATAAAGTTATTGAAAATATTGCAATAGCAAAAAAATATATTAAAAATGTAGGTATCGAAACTCCAATGACTCCTGAGTTTTTCAAAGCTTTTTTTGAGAAAAAGCAAGTAATCTTAGATACAAAACTTGATTTTATAAATTGTGCAGAATTACATTTAAATGAGAATAATATAAACAATTATTATGGGGAGAATATGTATATTACAAGGCAAGGATATATATCTCCAATTTGGAGTAGGAAATTAACTTTGAAATTTATGAAAGCAGCTGATGAAGAAAACTGGGATTTAGCAGTTCATGATTGCTCAAATCATACAAAGTTTGCCAGAGGCTTGAACTTGAGCAGCAAAGAGGGTAAGTGGTTTGGAGCTAGCGACTATTCCTGTGAGTTTTCTAGGATACCATACGAAATATTTTTACCAATACTGCGTGATGACAATTTCAAATTTCTAAGTGAAGAAGAATTGCCTGAGGGCTATAAACCAGGAGAGATGATTTTTTAGAAAGTTTTTATATGCACTTTTTTAGAAAAGAAAATATAGATAGGGAGAGTTTTTAAGTGTTAGTGATGCACTTGAGAGCTTTTTTTATGTTTAAATATGTCTTTTAATTTAGTTATTAGTATGTAAAAATATGTTATAATTTTCTTAGATATAAAAAATATATAAATGGGGATGTTTATCATGGAATTGCAGAGTATTTATATTTAAAGGAGGTTAAGGAGAGAAAATGAAAATTATTAAATATGTAAATAACAGTAAGCAAGCTAGGTGTTTTGAGGCTTAACAAGATAGAGTTTGAGAATGAACCGTGGGTTCTAGGATTCTCTGTATTTGCAATAGGTAGCCAAGAGGGGAAAAAAGCTATTATCCTAGTGAACAAAGTACATCAGTTATCAGAAATTGGTACAGCAAAGAATAATAGGTGAATTATGATTAATCATGTAAAAATATGAACAAGGGGGGATTGTAATGAAATGGTTTAATAATTTAAAGGTAATTCAAAAACTCATAACTGGTTTTATTATAGTAGCTCTTTTTATAGGTATAGTTGGCGCAGTTGGTATAGTAAACATGAGAAAGATAAATTCTAATTATAATACAACATACAATAATGATTTTATAGGCATAAAAAATCTTCAGCAGCTATATGTAAATACTTTAACTATGCGTGTTTCAGTTATGAGAATAGTTGAAGACAAAAATGTAACTGGAACTACTGATGCAAAAGATGTAGCTCAACGAATCATAGATAATAGTAAATTGTTGTCAGAATATAAAAATAACTATTTAAACAATTCTCAACGAGATTCATTTAATTCATTGACTAATTATTTAAAACAATACGAAGACTTGGATAGTGAATCTATAAGTCTTGTGAGCAATGGAAAATATGGTGAAGCATCTAATTTAAGTCATTCAATAGGTGATGCAAGAGATAAAGTATCTAATTCTTTGAATGAACTGATTAAAAGTTCCCAAAAGGATGCAAGTAATGCAAGAATGCAAAGTGAGGCATTGTATTTAAAATCCTCTGAAATCATGTTTACTGTATGTGTGTTAGGATTGATAATTGCAATTGTATTGGGATTAATAATATCTTTGTCAATATCAAATCCTTTAAAAAAAGTTTTAATTTTTGCAGAAGCTATGGGAGAAGGAGATTTCACCTCAACAATTGATATAGATACTGAAGATGAAATTGGTAAAGTAATCAAAGCTTTAAATAGGGCTACTACTAACACAAAAAATTTAATATCTGAAATAATTACAAGTTCAAAACATATAGATGTTTCAAGTGAAGAGCTTTCTTCTGTAGTAGAAGAATTATCATCAAAAGTTGAAAATATAGACAGTGTAGTAATAAAAATACAATCTGGAATTGAAGAAACAAGTTCGTCTTCTGAGGAAATAACAGCTTCTGTAGAAGAAGTAGATTCGAGTATCAATGAATTGTCTGCAAAAGCTGTGGAAGGAAGCGATAATGCAAACAAATCCAAAGATAGAGCTACTAATGTAGAAAAGCAAGGTAAAGATGCTATAAAGGAAGTAAAAAATCTATATGAAGAAAAGAAAAATAATATGCTAAAAGCAATAGAGGAAGGCAAAGTAGTAGAAAACATTAAGGTTATGGCAGATACTATTGCAAGCATAGCAGAGCAAACAAATTTACTTGCACTTAATGCAGCCATTGAAGCAGCAAGAGCAGGAGAACAGGGCAAAGGATTTGCAGTAGTGGCAGAAGAAGTGAAAAAACTTGCAGAGCAATCATCCGAAGCAGTTACTGGTATACAGGATACCATTATAAAGGTTCAGAATGCATTTAAAAATCTGGCTGGAAATGGCAGTGATGTATTGAAATTTATTAATGAAAATGTAGACCCTCAATTTGAGCAATTTGAAAATGTAGGAAAGCAATATTATGATGATTCTGATTTTGTGACCCAAATGTCAGAAGAAATAGCATCTATGTCAGAAGAACTTACTGCTACAATTGACCAGGTAAGTCAGGCAGTTCAAAGTATGACAATAACTGCACAAAAATCTTCAGAACATACAGAAACAATAGTAGGAAGTATAGATGAAACCACAAAAGCAATAGAGCAGGTAGCTTTAACTGCACAAAGTCAGGCAGAACTTGCACAGAAACTAAATGAACTGGTGATGAAATTTGAGATATAATTAGAGTTGTGGCTGCACATGTTTATTTTGCGAGAACGTCCATATATTTGTGTAAAATAGAATTATAATATGAAATAAATATTAAGTGAACATTTTGATATTTATTTCGTATTATAATAGTGGTTAAAAATATAAGGAGAATGTGTATGTTTTATTGTCCATATGCTCGTAGAATAAATAATTATTATAGGGCTAATCAAATGAATTCTTCTATTAGGGTATTTCATGCTGCACCAAATGCACCAGCTGTAGATGTTTATGCCAATGGAAAACTTATTGTAAAAAATATTTCCTATACGGAACTCTCACAATATATTTCGGTTGCTCCCGGCAGCTACAATATTATGGTTTATCCTTCAGGACAAATGACAAACCCTGTTATAAATACGGATTTAAATATTCCTGCAAATACTGTATTTAATGTAGCTGTAATAGGAACTCTTCCTGATATTAGTTTATATCCTATACAAGAACCAACTACTGCTCAAAACTTTGGAAGGCCTTGTATAAGATTTGTTCATCTTTCTCCAAATGCACCAGCTGTTGATATAAAGTTGTCTGATGGCACAAAGGTATTTACTGATGTTGGTTATAAAGATATTACAGATTATGCCTGTGTTCCTACAGGAACGTATACTTTCACAGTTAGCCTTGCTGGCAGGGACAATGTAGTATTAACTGTTCCAAATGTTAAATTGGATCCTAATAATTACTATACCTTGTATGCAGTTGGTCTGGTTGGAAAATCTCCAGTTTTAGAAGTTATGTTAGTGCCAGAACCAAGATACTAAGTCAAAAATACTGTAGTTTTAAGTAACTGCAGTATTTTTGATTAAATGTTAAATTTGACAAATAACAACAACTATATAAGGTATTGTTTGAGCTGGTATACTCTTTGTAGAAGCTCCATAAATTACGATTAAATTTCGATTTGCAGGATTTCCAGTAAAAGATTGATCATTTCAAAAAAGAGATATGTAAATTATGTGATAATTACATAAATAAGATATTATTACATATGATTTTGCAGGAGAAAATAAAAATATCCAATTCATTTCATGTAGAAATTAAGCATAAAAATATTCGCAATTCTATGCAAAAATATGAAAATTGTGGTATAATTTTATATTATTTAATAAAAATTGTAATAGAGGTGATGTTGTGGAAACTTTATGCAGTACATGTAGTTTACGTAATGATATAGAAAAACATAGAATTATGTTGAATAACTTAATAGCTAAAAAAGAGTATAAATTGCTTGATGAAGAAATTATTAATTTAAGTAAATATTTGGACGAATTAGTTTATAGATGTGTATTTTGCAATAAAAGTTTAGAATATATTTCTAAACTAAATTTAAAAAACGTATTTGGAATGCATTCAACTTTTTATTATTATGGATACCAGCATCTTTTTACTAGTCTGTATTTTTATATAACTGCAGGTATCAACAATAATGAACTTATATATGTTTCTATGGAAAAAAGTCTTTACAATAAATTATTGGCTTTTTTGAAAGTTAATAAGGTTTCTGTTGAACATATTAAGTTTAATAGTGTAGAAAAACTAATTAAAGGTAATAGATATGGTGGCTTAATTGAATTAAAACATCAAATTAATAAAGCACTTTTAAGTAATGAAGTTAAAAAATATAGTGGCATAAGATGGATTGGACAACCCTCTTATGCTATTAAAATCACTTCTCAAAATGACTTTTTAGCTTTTGAAACAAATCTAACTGAAGGTGTATACAATACTAAAGCATCCATACTTTGCATATATGATGCTTATGATTATATGAATAAAGGAGAGTTTATAAATAAAACAGTAATAGAAAAATCTTTACTTACCCATTCTTATATTTTAAAAAATTCATTTTTAGAGGAGATAGGTTAGGGAAAAAAATAATAATCTATGATACCCCCATTTATTAAGTTGGTATACACAGTATAAAATTCCATTAATATGGTGTACAGGAATGAACATACTTCTTCAAATTATACATATTGTGTTCGATAACTTAATTGATATTTAATTGATATTGGGGGGATATAAATTGAAAAAAATACATATTTTATTTTGTTTTCTATTTATAATGTTTTTTATGGCAGTGCAAGATGCAGCAGCAGCTCCATCCAATATCAGATTTGGTGGAATAAGCAGATATGAAACTTCAGTAAATGTTTCACAAAATAATTTTCAAAAATCAGAGTATGTAGTTTTAGTTTCAGGAGAAAATTTTCCAGATGCTATTTCTGCAGCACCTCTTGCAAAAAAGTATAATGCACCTATTTTAATAACAGAAGGTACTAATTTAAATTCTAATGTAGATGAAGAAATTAAAAGATTAGGAGCTAAAAATGTTTTTATAGTAGGTGGTATAGGAGCAGTCTCTAAAACTATTGAAGAACAATTAACTGCCCTTAATATCCAGGTTACTCGTATAAGTGGACAAGACAGATATGAAACGAGCACTAAGGTGGCAGAAAGTATAGGCACAGGTAATGGAATAGTGATAGCTTCAGGAGAAAATTTTCCAGATGCTTTATCTATAGCTTCTATAGCAGCGGCAAAACAAATGCCAATACTTCTTACACCAGCTAAAATATTACCTGATAGTGTTAAAGATTATATAAGTAATAATAGTATTTCTAAAAGTTATGTAGTTGGTGGTATTAATGTAATAAATGCTAATGTTGTTAAAGATTTACCTAATATGAAAAGGCTTAGTGGAATAGATAGATATGAAACAAATTCAAATGTAATAAATGAATTTTTGGGAGATTTTAATTTTAACAATCTATATTTAGCATATGGAGGAGATTTCCCGGATGCTTTATGTGGTTCAGCTGCAGCAGCAAAGGACTTTGCCCCTATTGTTTTAGTTAGCAAAAGTTACACAAGGGCACAGTTTTTAATTAGATCAAAGATAGATTCAATATCTTCATTAAAGATATTAGGTGGTACATTTGCTATGCCAGATGCTTTAGTACAGTCTATTTTGTATCCAAATAAAACTGTATTAGGGTATACTACTTATTATTATGTAGGAGATAGTTCTTCCTATAATTCTTTAGTAAATCATTCACAGGCAATAGATTCAATTGCTACAGATACTTATATTATGGATAGTACAGGTAATATAAAAGGTTTAGTACCACATAATCAGGTAAGCTATGCAAATGATAACAAAATTAAGACATATGCCATGATAACAAATAGTTTTAATGCAGATACAGCAAAAGGTGTACTGGAAAATTCAACAAATAGGCAAAAACTTATAGATAATATATTACAAAATTTAAAAGCAAACAATTATAAAGGTGTAAATATTGACATAGAGAATGTTTACTATTATGATAGAAGTTATTTTACCACATTTATGAGCGAACTATATAATACACTGAATCCACAGGGATTTGAAGTCACAATAGCGCTTCCTGCTAAAACAAGTGATAGTATGTGGCAGAGCTGGATTGGAGCTTATGATTATGCTGAGATTGCAAAGGTTTCAGATAAGATTGTATTGATGACTTATGATGAACATTGGTCTGGCGGAGAACCTGGTGCCATAGCATCTATAGGATGGGTTCAAAATGTAATAAATTATGCAATAACAGTTATTCCTAGAGATAAAATACTATTGGGATTAGCAGCCTATGCTTATGATTGGCCATCAAATGGAGCAAAAGCAAAATCTTATGGCATAAGTCAAGCATATAATACGGCTTCACAAAATGGTGCACAGGTTAAATGGGATTCTGCAGCTAAAAGTCCATACTTCAATTATACTGATAGTTCAGGCATATATCACACTGTATATTTTGAAAATAGTACAAGCATCTCATATAAACTTGATATTGTAAATAATTATGATTTGGGTGGAGTTTCTATATGGAGATTAGGATTGGAGAATTCTGATTACTGGGAAACTATTAGTAATAAATTTAACAGATACTAAGTAAATTTTCTATTTGTTAAAACAATGAACTATTTTTTGGGAATAAATGCTATGAGAAAGGCAAATAAAATGAACACTTTAACATATAGTTAGACCTGTCTTTTATAAATAAACAGGTCTGCTATTACTAATATCTATACTGGTTTATATTAAAGAGGAAATGTTAGCGAGGCTGAACGTTTCCTCCAATAAAGTTTGATTTTACAAATATAATCTACTGTTATTAGTTTACTGAGGTGGTAGTTTACTAATTTCATAATTTAAAGATTCTTGTACACTTTGAACTGTAGGGTAACCTGATACAGGGCGATCGTCAATCATGCCTTGCAGTACAATTGTTTGATTTGCAGGAATCAATCCATTAAATACAGTGAGGTCTAATCCAAGGTCGGGATTTGTGATAGCTGCTTCCATTCCAGTTGTAGCTGATGCTGTATTGACATCGCTTAAAGCTGGATTTATCAGATTATTTTCACCAATCCTTATGATTAAGATTGAGGCACTTACGCCGTTGGTTGCTGTACCACCTGCATTATTGACAAGATTTATACTGGAAGCACTTGTATGATTTCTTAGTGTTAATATATCACCGGCGTTACCAGATAATACAGCTATACCTGTATTATCTCCATAACATGAAGCAGATGGAGCTGGAGTTGGAACTGTTATGCCATATATTGTACCTGGAACAAGGTTATTGTTTTTAAATACTGCAAATTGATTTGAAAGATTTCCTGTAACTCTGAATAATACAGCATAAAATCCGGAATTTTTTATATTTATATTTTTTGAATTTATACTATGGGTAATTCCCGATAATGATCCATTTGTATTAAAAGGAATATCTGCTTCAACTCCAATACTTTGTGTTCCCGTATTGAATATATAGGCATGGTCAGGTAAAAGTGTTGAAGTTTTGGTGTATTCTATCTTTAAAAATGGTTTTTGATTTGGAAATGACCAATTGGTAGAGAAATATCCAATTACGGAATTTGTAATATTTTCCACTCCTTTTAATGTTATCCCATAATTTAAAGATGGAGTATTTATCCAATTAATAACTACATTAGTTATATCTATGCTGATATAGTTGCTAACATCTGCATCTGTTACATTTATAGAGTAAGGAGTTGCTGCTATATTAGGTGCGTTGTTCCAGGTAACGGTGTCTTGAGAAAAATCAGATGAATTAGTTGATACAGTTACATTTTGTGGTGACAGCAGCGAATCGGGTTTGTCTTTTCTATATACAAATAATTCCAAAGAGGCGCTTGTTACTGTATTGCCCGGAGGAATTAAACCTGATAAATTAAATTTGAACAAAGTTCTATATTTATATGAAAGTTCATCTTCAGTTCCGGTAAATAAAAGAGCAGAACTTCCAAAATTTGTGCCTGAATTTAGAGAATATATATAAGCATTATCACTAGGTGAAACTTGTATGACAGTCATAATCACATCTCCTTTTTATTTTCTTTTGTCTTAAATTAGAACTTTTTAAGGCCTAATATAGCATATGTATGCACACAAGAGTTGTTTACAAAACAACTCAAGGTTTCCCTTGAGTTGTTTATTTGATAAATATATTAATTTTGGCAACATGAATTTGAAGATGTAACTATTGCTCCAAGTAGTGCATTATTGATTGCAAGAGTTCCAGTTGTAGCTGCACTGGTAACAGTTGCAACTACTGTATAAGTGCAGCAGCCATTGAAGCAGCTGCAGTCGCAGTCACAAACGAAGAAAGAAAAAGTTTGACTAAAAATTAGAGCGGCTTCTGAAAAAGCCCATGCAGGTCCAATTGGAGTAGGCGTAATCTGGTTGCCGCATTGTTTAAATACTTGAAAACTTAAAGAACCTGTAAAAGCAGCTGCTGCAACAGGATTGCTTGCAAATTCAAGTTTTATGCATGGATTTTTTAAACGACGGGTATCTAATGTTAAGGAAGCAAGGGTAAAATCTCTTGCTGTAGTAGTTGCAGCTATAACAGGTATTGTAATTGAATTAGGGCACCCGCATTTTATAATGGTGGCAGCTATTTTTTGGCTTTTACAAGGATCATAATTTTCCTTGGAGCAAGGATCACAATCGTCTTTATAATAATATCTTGACATAGAATTCATGGATAAAATCCTCCTTTTTATATTAAAAAATGAAATAAGTTGATTAAAAATAACATCAAAACATATTGGCAATCTTGCTATTATCTTCTACTATAATATATGATTTCATTAAAAAATGGTGATGATAGTTTTTGCAATTTATTTGTTTTATGATAGTGCTGTTCTATCATTTTTATTATTCCATGTGATTTTTGTCGAAATCATCATTTAAATTTTCTTTGTTACAATAGGAAAATAGCGGCTCTAAATTTTGATCAGGATAGAATTTTGGAATAGGAGATTTTTCGAATATTTCACGTGGATTTTCTTTAGCATTTTCTCCAGAAGCTTCTTTTGGAATGACGCTGTAACTGTAAGCTGGTATAAGAAGCTGCACAACAAATTCGCTTTTTACAACAATATAATATCCTAAAGTTATATCAAGTACGTAATTACCATCGCTATCTTTAATAAGTTTACCGTCTAATGCATTTGCAACCATTTCCAAATTAATAATATTGGAATCCTGATCTTTGGATTTGATATTGCTATAAGCTTCGGACACCGGATCAGGACAATATAAACTTTCTATACAATCTGTTCTATTAATTTCATAAAATTCACTCTTATTTACACCATTAATATCTACATAATCGGCGTAAAATGAAATTATATAAGAAAGAATTATTTTTTTAAAACCTTCTTTCTTTTTTAGAGGAATTTTATCTATAGAAATTAATTTTATATTAAAATCTCTGGAGTCTATATATCTTTTTGGATCGACAATGACGTTGCTCCTTAATTCACAATCTGTTTTATCTGTATCTGGTCCTTCACTGTATACAAGACATTTTTTGATTAAGCATTGATCAAATATTTTTGGAACTTCAATACAAACAAGTTCGGAAGGATCAGGTAATTGTCCTTGTTTGTTTACAAGACCAGGTCGTGGCTCAAATTTATTAAAATTAATGGACATAAATTATCCTCCTTTTAAATATTAATATAATAGAAAAATATATAATTATCACTTATATATTATGTTTTATTGATATAATTGTGATTTAATAAATTTTTTTATGGAAATAAAAGAGGTGAAATAATATGGAAAATAATTATCCGTGGGTTTTTATTAGCAGTGATAATAATATGTGGAAAGTTTATTTAAATAGTTCAAGTGAATTGATGTATAAAATAATATATGAGAATGGCAAATGGACAGAGGAAAAACTTATTGATACTAATGTAGTTGAGTTTTCTATATGCGTACAAGACCAAACTATCCATATAGTATATGCAAATAAAAAATATGAATTGAGATATTGTACTAGAAAAGATGAAAAGTGGTTTGGAGAAAAAATTTGTGATATACAAAAAAATAATTTTGAAATACAAACTTTAAAAGCTTTGATTTCACAGGATAAAATGCATTTATTTTATTTGCTTAAATCAAAGGGTGGTAGTAAGCGTGGAATTTTAAGACATTGTATATGGGATGGAAAAAAAGTAAAGCAGTATAATATACAATATATTGTTTTGTCAGACAGAATTAAGACATATTATCAAGTTTATGCTGAAGAAAAAAATTTAATCAAAATTTTTTTCGCTTCAAATAATAAAGATGAGCTTTCTCTTGGTTATTCTGAATATAAGGATGGATTATGGACAGATTCAAAGAGACTTTATGGGATTCACGGCAGCAATGTAACATTTAAAGTTCTAAAAACTCACTATACTATAAATATAATCAACAAGATGAAAGAGAATTTTACATATTCATTGGAGCATGTATGTATCGAAGAAGATACTATGAATATGAAAAGTTATAAAATCTATGAAGGAAAAGAGGAGCCTGTTGAACCAATTATATTTTCGGTAGATGGTATTTTATTTACTTCTTGGCTTAAAGAAAATAATGTATTTTGTTCAAAATATAATCTAGATAAGTGGGAAACGCCTATTGAAATTAATAAAGATTTAAAAGAACCAATTAATGCATATGTTTTTTTGAACAACAAAAAGTTAAATGATGCTTATATAGTATATGGAATAGAAAATACCAGTTTAAAAATTATCTCTTTTAAAGAAATTTCAAAAAATACAGTTAAAGCATTAAGCAAAGAAAAATCTGATATGTCTAATTATGATGAATATGTTGAGAAACTAAAACAAAAATCAAAAAACATATATTATGAAAATAATATTCTTAAAGAAAAAATAGATTTTTTAAATAAGGAAATAAAAGAAAAAAAGCTTAGTATAAATGAATATGAAAATAGGCTTATAAAAATTGGGGGAGAAAAAAAGATATTGAAAGAAAATTACGATTTTTTTATACAGGTGAAGAAAAATATACAAAAAGAACTTGAAAATACAAAAGAACAATTGGAAAATTATAAACTGTTCATTAATAAATTACAAAATAGTTTGGATAAGAAGGAAAAGAACAATAATAGATTGAAACAAGAAATTACTTATTTAATGAATGAAAATTTAAAAGTTAAACAGGAATTGAAACTTGAAAAAAATAAATCTATTGTAGATAAATTATTTAAGAAGAAAGAATAAAATAAATCCACCTAGAGTTTAAAGTCCTAGGTGGATTTTTTAGTAATGCATAATATCTGTAATCCCATCTTTATTTGAATGCCATTTAACATTGTGGTGATTAATACCATTTTTTATATTAGTTTGAGTGTATCTAATCATAAGGATAAAAAATGCTCTGTTGGAGAATTACATGGTAAGTTTGATTTTGAAAATAATTTACACATGATCCATAATGATTGTTTTTACTCTATTATGAATATTATAATAAGTAAAGTTAAAATTTAGTGTTATTTTGAAATAAGCTTTTATCCATAAATTTACTTGTGCACTAGATTTTCAATCACTCCATAGGGTCATTTCCTTCATAATCACATCCATTCATTTCATCTTCATTTGCTTCGTCTTCATCTTCATCTTCATCGGATTCTGGGAATAGAGGCTCTAAGTTTTGATTTGGATAAAATTTAGGTACAGGAGATTTATTAAATCTATTACAGATATTTTCTTCTGGTTCAGGCTGACAAGGTTCTTTAGGTATTGCGCAATAATCGTAAGCAGGTATTAAAAGTTGAACTATTATTTGGCATTTAACTACTATATAATAACCTAAAGTGATATCTAAAAATTTGTTATCATCACATTTAGTTATCTCTCCATGAAGTGCATCTGCTACCATTTCAAGTTTTATCATACTTGTATCACAATCTTCTAATCCTTTAGAATGCATTCTACTGCTTGACATTTTAGCAACAGAATCAGGGCAATAAAAATTCCAAATTACATCTTCCCTGTTAATTTCAAAAAATTCACTTCTGTTTACTGCATTGCAATCAATATAATCAGCATAAAATGATATTACATAACATATTACTAGTTTTTTATAATTCTTCTTTCTTGGTATAGGTATTTTTTCTACAGATTTTAGTGAAATTTTGAAATCTCTACATCCTAAAAATATTTTAGGATTTTCTAAAGGATTACTTCTCAATTCACAATCTGTAGTATTTGTATCAGGTCCTTCGCAGTAGGATAGACATTTTTTAATCAAACATTGGTCAAAAACCTTAGGTACCTCGACGCAGACTAATTCTGATGGATCTGGTAGGCATCCTTGCTTATTTACACGTCCGGGACGTGGTACGAATTTATTAAAGCTTATTGACATAACCTTCCTCCTTTTAAAAAGTATACAATATTTACATTATATATTATGCTTGAAAATTATAGTTGTGATTTTTTATAGTATACTATAGTTAAGAAAATTTCATGACATATATTTGCAGCAGAAAATTTCATATTTTTATTTAATAAGTGGAACTTTTAGAAACTTTAGAATAGTATATATCAGGATATAAATTATTGTAATAATATCCTAAAGTTTTAAAAAGGAGATATTAAAATGGATAATTCTAGTTTTTGTCCTGAACCTACTTGTAGTGCTAGAGTTATAAGCGCAGATACACTATCAGGTGCTAATAATTATCCTTTACCAAGAGGAGCATACAAGGTTCCAAAGGTTCTTGCAGAATTTGTAGTTCAATTGGATTCAGAATCAAAAATCAGACTCAATGAGCCTGCTTATGAAATAAAAAGAATAGAAAAACAAATATTTTTAACTGAATGCAGATATATCGCTCCAACAGATAAAGTTTTTATTCAGGGATATATAAGAAAAAATATAGAATATGCTACAAAAGAATGCACAACTCGTTCTGGAATAAGTGGAGTTATTAAGGATACTACCGTTCATATTCCAATTAAAGCATACACTCAAGTAAATTTCACTAATTTACCAAGAGTTCTTCCAAATCTTCCTCCGGTAGTAGCTAGATATTTTGATGCAAAAAGAAAAGGAAAAAATATAAGAGAAGCAGACAGGGGAAATATTGAAATTTTTAATGAGCCTGTTTTTTGTGAACTCGAATGGTCTGCAATTTTTGATGCAGATATCGACGATAGGGGAATCCCAATTGATGGATTTAAGAATGAAGAAGAATTTCAAGAGTTTACTGATAAATCAGTGGTATATCTATGCTTAAAATTATTGCAAAAACAGCAAGTTTGGTCTTTAGATGATAAGACTGGCAAGTGTGGTGCTAGAAATAATATAAAAAAATCAATTAGAAATGATGATATGCCATTAAAATCTAATTGGAATTTTTCAATTAATGATTTTATTCAAAGAAAATAGTAATTATTTATAAAGGGACTGGTTATTTATAACCAGTCCTTTAAGTCAACAAAATATATTAAAATGCATATTATAAATGGAAAGCAAAATTGGAGCAAGAATATGCGAAAAAGTAAATTCAAAAACAAAAAATATTTAACTTCTTCAAATGTAGTAAAAAATCAACATAATAAATACTGTGTTAAAACAAAACAGGAGGATACTTCTGAAAATAAAAGCAAGGTTAGTAAAAATAGTGAACTTCATAAGGAGACATTAAAAGTTAATGTTAAAATGAAAACTGATGAAATAAAATCAAATATGTGCAATTCCAAGATGATTGTAGAATGTAATAGTAATATGGTAAAACCTTTTGTCAATAATGGACTTTTTCCTGTAAGATTACCTGTTATAATATCACAACCTTCTGTTAGAATTAATATTGAAAATACTGTAAGTTTTTCAAAACCAGTTGCTTATATAAAGTCTATTAGGAGAACAGTTTTCATTACTCAATGTAGTTTAATCACTAATGTGAGAAAGCTTTTCTTAAGTGGAATTGTAAAAAAAAGTATTGAGTATTCAGAATTAGTGGCAGATAATACTAATTTATCAAATGGACAAATTAGAAATATTGTAATAAAAGTTCCATTTCATTGTGTTACTAAAATTAAATATATTGTCAACCCATTGATGTGTGAAAAAAATTATAAAAATAAATCCACATTAGCTAATGCTCAAAATTGTGAGCAAATTTTTTATGAAAGTTATAATGAGCCGTCTAAAATATCATGTGATCTCATTCATGCTAGTTTTGAAGAAATAAACATAAAAGATATTCAAAGTACTTACAATAAATTTAACGGAAAAACGTTTTTTGAAATAATTAACCAAAAAATGGTTATGACATTAATTATAAGACTAACTCAAAATCAAAATGTTTATGTAGCAAGTCGTATTAATAATTAAGAAGTATATATTCTTTATATATGTTAAAACTATCCTATCAGATAACATAATAGGAGATAGGATGAGAGTTTACATTAATTATTTTCAGGAGAAATAAATGAGAAAAGAAAGGTTAAAGTTGAATTGAAAATTCATTATATAAAAATATTAATTGGTAATTATATGTAGTAAGGATAAACCTTGTATAGTCTATTCTATTTTTAAAATAAAAATAGAATAGGGTATACAAAGTTATTTTACTTGTTTTTTACTTTTACTATGTGATGCAGCTTCTTTTTCAATAATATCTAGAGATTCAGATAGACATTCTTCAATAACATCAGAAGTTATTAATATTGATTTTTTATCTTTTAGTTTATTCAAAGTTACCAACCCCTTTCGTTTTTACTATTATATACTCATAAAAAGAAAATGTCAATTGAAATTATAGTTAAAATTAAAAGATTTTTATAATATAAAATTAAAATTCAGAATTTAATAAATTTTCACTTTAATTGTACAAGCTACTACATCTTAAGGATAATTAGAATAAAAGCTCTATTTTTATATTGAAAAATATAAATAAGTTTGCAAAAAAAGTGTTGTTTAAAATTTATTTATATGAATTTTTATGAAATTTCATATAATATTAAATGTTAATAAATTACTATGAGCAAATTGAACATATATGAAAAATTTTTTGGAAACACTATAAAAAATATGTTAATATAATTATAAGTAAGTCGATTATCTAAAGTGTAGAAAATAAAGGAATAACATTTAAATTAAGAAAGATGGTGGAATTATGAAAGATATTAAAGTAGTAGTTGTGGATGATTCACCTTTTTCAATTGCATTACTCAGGGATATGCTTACTGATAATGGATTTGATGTTGTTGGTGAAGCTACTTCCCTTCAGGAGACCATTGAAGTGGTAGGTAAATTAAGACCAAATATTGTAACTATGGATATGACTATACCAGGTACAGATGGCATTGAATGTACTAAAGCAATTCATTCCATAGATCCAAACATAAATGTTATAATAGTAAGTTCCATGATGGATGATGAAATAGTGAAAAAAGCTAAAAAAAATCATGCTTGTGGATATATTCAAAAACCTGTTGACCCTGAAGAACTTACTTTATTGATAAATAGAATAATGGCAGATGATGAATTATTTAAGGACCTTGATGAAGTTTATTACAAGGTTTATAAAGAATCCTTTATGGATGTTTTTAATAAATTAATGAAAACAGTACCAGAGTTTGGTAAAGAAAGTAACTCAGATGTAGAGTTAGTATCCAGGGGAATATCAGTTGTTATGGGAATTATAGGTAAGTATTCAGGAAGAATGTTACTAGATATGTCTTATGATACTGCAGAGAAACTTTCTGAATTTGCATTAAGGAGAAAGCCTAAAAATGCAGAGGAAATGTTAAACATTATGGGAGAAATTTGTAACATGGTGGCAGGAAATGCATCTTCTGTACTCAATAGAAAAAATAAATTATTAGGACTGCGTGTAGCACCTCCAAGTATATTTTATGGAAATTCCATAAATATATCTAAAGCGGAATTAGATACAACTACATCTTCTGTAGCTAATACTCAATTTGGTGAGATATATGTAAATGTAGGATTTCAAAGGAGGTCTGGAGAATGGATGTCAAATATATAAATCCATTTTTTGATGCGTTTTTAAATGTCATGCCTGAGCTTGGAATAAATGATATAAAAAGAGGCAAGATTAGTCTTAGGGGAAAAACTATAGAAAGTATGGGAGTTTTAATTATCATTGGAATTGTAGGCGATTTGAAAGGTAACATCATATATGAGACTACTATAGAGAATGCAAAAGCTATAGCCTCTAAGATGATGATGGGAGCTCCAGTCAAAGAATTAGATGAAATGGCTCAAAGTGCAATTGAAGAGCTTACAAATATGCTTACTGCCAATGCATCCACATCATTTTCAAATGAAGGCATTAGAATAGATATATCAACCCCTACATTGATGTATGGAAATTTTAAAGCTTCATCAAATGCAGATAAGACGATATGTGTGGAAATGATTATAGATGGACTTTCATTTCGAGTAAATGTTGCAATAGAGAAATGTAAATAAAGAATTGTTTATTATTTAGATATATTAAAAGTGGAGAATAAGTATATTCTCCACTTTTAATGATGTATTGACATATTATATTTAATATTTAAAAATATTTTAAATATTTTGGAATGTAATATAAAATGAGGTTTCATTGGACCAAAATATTTGAAGCCTGCTAAAATTATTACAACTCCTGAAAAAACTATTATCGAACTTAAAATTTTATCTATAAATTTTACATTTTTTACATTAAGCTTATTATTAAATTTACTCATGGTAAATACTAACAGAATCCACCACAACATGCTTCCTATAAATACTCCTAGTATTAAAAGTAATTTATGATCTGGTTCTTGTCCGATATGTGCCAAGCGCAGTCCTGTAAATACAGCTATAAAAGAAAAAATTGTTGCTGGGTTTGCTAGCGCAATAAAAAATGTTGATATAAAAGCTTTAAACATAGAACCGCTAGGTGAATAAGATTTCATATTTCCTGTTTTATCTATATCTTTGCCCGGACTTTTTTTAATAAAAGAATAGACACCAAAACAAATCAATATAATTCCACCTATTACATGAAAATATAATTTATGAATGAGAATGAATTTTTCTATTAATATAAAACCTAATGCTGCAATTGTTGCATAGATAGTGTCTGTAAGTGCTGAACCGAGGCCGGATATTAAACCACATTTACGCCCAAACGTGATAGTATTTTTAAGGCACATTGCACCAATTGGGCCTAAGGGCATACCTGTTATCAATCCTATAAGTATTCCTTTAAATAAACTTAGTAACATATAGTTTCTCACTTTCAATATAGTATTTAAAATTTAGTCTAATGAAAATATTTTATTCATACCTTATTATTTTATCCTTAAATAGATGCATATTCAACATAATATGTTTCATTTCTATAAATTTTATAGTATAAATTTATTGTACCGCAAAATACGATAAAAATTAGCATGAAATTTAAATAATATAGATAATAAATGACATAACAATGAAGTGATTCAAAATATGGTTGTTAAGTATAAATGAATCAATGTACGATAAGAACTTTCACGAATTAAAATACTTATAGATTTTTTTTACGAATAATGCTATTATTAACAATAATATTAGTAATAATATCAACAATAATGTATAGTATATACATTATCGCTAATGATTATGACTACAAATAAAGGAGAGTGACATTTATGGTGAGAAAAGTTTCATTACAGCGTAAATTGGTGGGAATATTGATACTTTTTGTTATAGTACCATTATTAGTAATATCATTTTTATCTTTTTACATGGAAACAAAACTTGTAAGTAACAAGGCCTATCAATTAACTAGTCAAATAGCAAGGGAAAAAGCTTCATTTATTGATTTGCATAACAATTCATTAAAACAGAATATACAGTCTTTATCAATTAATAATAATATAATAAGTGAAAACAAAGATGACGTAATGAATGCCCTTAGGAGCATAAATGAGAGTAATAAAGATATAATGCAGTGCTATGCAGCAGATGAAACAAAACAGATGTTAATATATCCTGAAAGTGTTAAGCTGCCGGAAGGTTATGATCCAACTAGTAGACAGTGGTATAAAGACACTATGGCTGCAGATGGACAAGTATTTGTAACTAAGCCCTATAAAGATGCAGTTACAGGTAAAATTATTATAACTATAGCAAAGAAAGTAACTTTTAGTAGTGGAAAACAGGGTGCTGTGGCTGCAGATGTTGACTTATCTGCTCTGCAAAAGAAATTAACTACAACTAAGGTTGGTAAAACTGGATATGCAATACTTGCTTTAGATGATGGTACAATAATTGCAGATTCAAATAATAGCAGTATAATGCACAATATAAAAAATGAAGTTGGGAATGGACAGAAAATTATAGATGAGAAAAACGGTAATTTTAAGTATGGCTTAGGTAAAAAAGCTCAAGTAATTGGATTTAGCCAATCCAAAGCAACAGGATGGATAGTTGTGACCATTCTTCCACAAAGTGATTATGCACAGGATTTAAATAAGAGCGAATTTATAAGTATTGTAGTTCTTATAATTATGTTAGCAGCTGCAGTAATTTGTGGAATATTCATTGCAAAATACATTTGCAAACCTCTTTTTAAAATACAGGTATTTGCTAAAAGGTTATCTGTATGTGATTTTACTACTCCTATAAAAATAGACAGACATGATGAATTTGCAGATACAGCTAATTCATTAAATAAAGCTCAAGAAAATGTAAAGTCACTAGTTAAAGTAATAGTTGCAAATTTTAAAAATATTAATGCTTCAAGTCAGCAGCTTTCTGCAACGGTTCAGGAAATGACATCAAAATTTGAAAATATAAATAATTCAATAAATCGTATAGCAGATGGATCTCAGGAAACAACCGCTTCTGTGGAAGAAATTACTGCATCCATAGAAGAGATAGATTCCAGTACAGTACAGCTTGCAAATAAGACTGAAGATGAAAATAAAACTGCAAGTAAATCTCAACAAAATGCTCTCTCTGTTCAACAAAATGCTGAAAGTGCCATAAAGGAATGTAAAAATGTCTATAAGGATGAGGAGAAAAAGATATTAAAAGCTATAGATGATGGAAAAGTAGTTTTACAAATAAAAGAAATGGCGAATGTAATAGAGAGTGTTGCAGATCAAACTAACTTATTAGCATTAAATGCAGCTATTGAAGCGCAGAGGGCTGGTGAGCAGGGAAAAGGATTTGCTGTAGTTGCTGAAGAAGTGAGAAGCCTTGCAGAACAGTCTTCTGAAACAGTTTCTACAATTAAGAGTACGGTATTAAAGGTTCAGCAAGTTTTTGAGAATCTTTCAAAAACTAGTCATAATTTGCTGCAATTTATTGATAAAAGTGTAAATATGCAATTGGATAACTATTTGAGTACAGGACAACAATATTATGAAAACTCTAAGTTTACAGCTAATGCTGTAGAACAAGTAGCTTCTATGACTGAAGAAATAGCAGCTACGGTAAATGAGATTACAAAGGCTGTTGGCGGCATGTCTGAAGTTGTGCAAAAATCTTCGGAAAGTACCAATGAAATTCGGAATGATATAAATGACGCAGCAGAGAAAATGGCTCAAATTGCTAAAAGTATGGAAAGCCAGGCAGAATTAGCTGAGACCTTAAACAGTACAATTAAGAAATTTAAGATTTAAATTTTTAAAATGGCAGTAAGTAAAACAAGCTAATTTTAGGACTAGCCCTTCTAATAGCTCTACTTTTTTAAAGGGGAGATATTAGAGGGGTTATGTCTTTATTTTTTGTTAACAATTTTGTTAACAATAATGTAATAAAAAAGATATTGATAAAAAAAATCATTAGTAGTAAAATATTTTACACACAAAGATTCGCATACGAAAGATTTCGATACAAAATATTATGGAATACTTAATTAAAAATGTAAAAGAGGTGAGTAAATGGATGATAATAAAAGCATTGTAATAATGAGGGAAATGAAAACAATATTATATTCTTTTAAAAAGAAAATGAAAAGTAGTTTTAATAGTTTTAATCTTACTGCACCTCAAGGAATGCTTATTGAAATATTGCGTAGATATGGTGATATGAAAATAAGTGATTTGAGTAAAAGGATGGGATTATCAAATAGCACTGTGTCTGGAATTATAGATAGATTAGAAAAACAAGGACTAGTAAAAAGGACTAGAAGTGACGAGGATAGAAGAGTAATTTATGTAGATGTAACTGATAAGTTTAAAAATGTATTCCAGGGGAATTTTAAAAAAATTGAACAAGAATTTGAGAATATGATGAGTAAAGCTTCCCCGGAGGAAATTGATAGTATACTTAATGGACTTCATCTATTAAAAAATTTAGTTAATAAGAAGAAGTAATTTAAAATGAAATTATAGTATTCATATAAGGAGAATATTAAACAATATGATTAAATTAATAAAATATTTAAAACCTTTTGCAGGATTGATTATTGCAGCTGTAATGCTTTTGTTCGTACAGGCCATGTGTGATCTTGCGCTTCCAGATTACACATCTAATATTGTAAATAAAGGTATACAGCAAGGTGGTATTGTAAGTTCTGTACCTCAGGCAATAAGAGAAAGCCAAATGGAAAAAATAAAAATATTTATGAATAAGAGTGATTTAGAGGAAGTTTCTAAAAGTTATGTTCCTGTTGATAAATCAAATGCAGACTATACTAGGTATTTAAAGAAGTATCCAAATCTCAAAAATGAACCTATTTTTGTACTTAAGGATGTTGATAAAAATCAAATGAACAAATTAAGTTCTATAATGGGAAGATCCATAATAGATGCTTCAGGTGTTGAACAGATTAAGTCCAGTGCGAAAAATGGAGTGATTTCATTTAATGGCATGAAAATACCGGCTAGTGCAGATTTATTTGATATGATTTCTAAAATGCCAGATAAGCAGCGTTTAAAAATAATTGAAGATATAAACAAAAAAACATCTAGTTTGGATGATAATATGGTTGTCCAATTGACTGCCTCTAAAATTAAAGCAGAATACAAGGCACTTGGAATGAATACGGATAAAATCCAGAGTAAATATATAATAAATGTTGGAATAACTATGCTTTTTATATCACTTCTTGGGGGTATGTGTACCGTTGCAGTTGGGTTTTTAGCAGCAAGAACTGCAGCAGGGCTTGCCAGAAATTTGCGTAAAAATGTATTTGAAAAAGTTGAAAACTTTTCAAATGCGGAATTTGATAAGTTTTCAACGGCATCTCTCATAACAAGGAGTACAAATGACATTACTCAAATACAAATGCTTATGGTTATTATGATAAGAATGGTATTTTATGCACCAATTATGGGAGTTGGTGGTGTAATAAGAGCTATGGGAAAAAGTAAATCCATGTCATGGATTATTGCACTTGCAGTTATAGTGCTTTTAGGGTTGATACTTGTAGTATTTGCAGTAGCTTTTCCAAAGTTTAAAATTATACAAAAGCTTATAGATAAACTAAACCTTGTAACTCGTGAAAATCTTTCTGGAATGATGGTAATAAGGGCTTTTAATACACAAAAGTTTGAAGAAGAGCGTTTTGACAAGGCAAATAAAGATGTGACAAAGACAAATTTGTTTGTAAATCGTGTGATGGTGTCCATGATGCCTGTAATGATGTTTGTAATGAATGGAATTACACTGCTTATAATATGGGTTGGCGCTCATGAAGTTGCAAATTCAAATATGCAGGTAGGAGATATGATGGCATTTATGCAGTATGCAATGCAGATAATTATGGCATTTTTAATGCTTGCTATGATGTTTATTTTAATACCAAGAGCATCTGTTTCTGCAGGCCGTATTGAAGAAGTTTTAGAAACAGATATTTCAATTGTAGATCCAGAAGATAGGGCACATTTTGAAGACAATATACAGGGAATTGTTGAATTTAACAATGTATCTTTCAGATATCCTGGAGCAGGTGAAGATGTCTTAAAAAATGTAAGTTTTAAAGCTCTTTCTGGAAAAACAACGGCATTTATAGGCTCTACAGGTTCTGGAAAGACAACCCTTGTAAATTTGATTATGCGTTTTTATGATGTAACAGCAGGTGAAGTGCTTGTAGATGGAGTGAATGTAAAGAAAATAACTCAGCATGAACTTCGGGATAAAATTGGATATGTACCACAGAAAGGATACTTATTTAGCGGCACAATTGAATCCAACCTTAAATATGGAGATAAAAATGTAGGTTATGATGGTATAAATCATGCTGTAGAAGTTTCTCAGTCAGAAGGATTTATAAATGAAAAAACTAAGGGAATTAAAAGTGAAATTTCCGAGGGAGGCTCAAATGTATCTGGAGGTCAGAAACAGAGACTTTCTATTGCCCGTGCTCTTGTGAAGAAACCTGAAATTTATGTATTTGATGATAGTTTTTCTGCTCTCGATTTTAAAACGGATGCTGCCCTTAGAAAGGCACTTAGAAAAGAGACTACTTCAAGTACATTCCTTATTGTGGCACAGCGTATTTCTACAATTATGGATGCAGATCAAATAATAGTTCTTGATGATGGTAATGTAGTAGGAATAGGTACTCATGAGGAGCTTATGAAAAATTGTGAAACTTATAGGGAAATTGCTCTTTCACAGCTTTCAAAGGAGGAATTGGCATGAGTGATAAATATAAGATAAAAAGACAAAAGTCACATCAGCATGGACCTGGTGGTATGATACAGGGCGGCGAAAAGGCAAATGACTTTAAAGGTACTATGAAAAAGCTCATGTCATATATGAATGAATATAAATTAGCTGTTATCATAGTATTTATATTTGCAGCTGCAAGTGCTGTGTTTTCCATAGTGGGACCTAAGATATTGGGTAAGGCTACAACTAAGCTCTTTGAGGGAATTATGGGTAAAATTTCAGGCTCAGGCTCTGGAATAGATTTTGATTATATAGCTAGGATATTAATAATACTTGCAGGACTATATGCGTTAAGTACACTTTTTAGTTATATTCAGGGATGGCTTATGTCTGGTGTTTCCATGAAAGTAAGCTACAAGATGCGAAAGGAAATTTCAAAGAAAATAAACAGATTACCTCTTAAATATTTTGATGGAACAAATCAAGGGGAAGTACTATCTCGTGTTACCAATGATGTGGATACGGTGAGTCAGACTTTAAATCAGAGCTTGACTCAGATAATTACTTCCATTACTACTGTAGTAGGGGTACTTGTGATGATGCTGAGCATAAGCTTTACTATGACTTTAGTAGCACTTTGCATAATTCCACTATCTATGGTAATTATGATGTTCATAATCAAACAATCCCAGAAATATTTTAAAGAGCAGCAGGATTATTTGGGACACGTAAATGGGCACGTAGAGGAAATGTATGGTGGTCATATAGTTATGAGAGCTTTTAATGGTGAAGAAGATAGCATTGAAAAGTTTGATGGACTAAATAATACACTGTATAAATCTGCGTGGAAATCACAGTTTTTGTCAGGCATGATAATGCCAATTATGAACTTTGTCAGCAATCTTGGTTATGTAGGTGTGTGTGTGCTTGGAGGGTGGCTTGCCATAAAAAAGACTATTGAAGTTGGAGATATTCAAGCTTTCATACAGTACGTAAGGTTTTTTACCCAGCCAATTACTCAAATAGCAAATATATCAAATATACTTCAACAAACTGCTGCTTCAGCAGAGCGTGTATTTGAATTCTTAGAAGAGGAAGAAGCAGTACCTGAGACTTGCAATCCTGTAAAACTTGAAAAGGTTGAAGGGTATGTAGAATTTAGAAATGTTCATTTTGGATATAATTCTGACAAAGTTGTTATAAATGATTTTTCAGCTAAGGTAAAACCAGGTGAAAAAGTTGCGATTGTAGGACCAACAGGTGCAGGAAAAACTACTATGGTAAAACTTTTAATGCGATTTTATGATATAAATAGCGGGTCTATTTTAGTAGACGGACATGACATAAGAGATTTTAGGCGAAATGATCTGAGATCTATATTCGGTATGGTGCTCCAGGATACATGGCTTTATAATGGAAGTATAATAGAGAATATAAGGTATGGGAGGCTTAATGCTTCCGATGAAGAGGTTAAAATTGCAGCGAAGGCAGCTCATGTGGATAGTTTTGTGCGCACTCTACCAGATGGATACAATATGATTTTAAATGAAGAAGCCTCTAATGTATCCCAAGGTCAAAAGCAGCTTTTAACAATTGCAAGGGCTATACTTGCAGATCCTAAAGTTCTTATTCTTGATGAAGCAACCAGTTCTGTAGATACCCGTACAGAAGTTAGGATAAAAAAGGCAATGGATAATCTTATGAAAGATCGTACTAGTTTTATTATTGCACACAGATTGTCTACAGTGCGCGATGCAGATTTAATTCTTGTAATGAATAATGGTGATATTGTAGAACAGGGAAATCATGAAGAACTTTTGAAAAATAAAGGATTTTACTATAATCTTTATAATAGCCAATTTGAAGATTCTCTGGCTGCTGAATAAATTGCAATTTGTTACAAAAAAATAACTAAGTGATAGCATGTCAATAATATCTTGAAAAAGAATATTTTTGATGTGCTATTTTTTTAATTATTTAAGGTAGACGTATTTGATGCAAATCTATAAAAATTATTTAACATAAATTTTATAGTATCAAAATATAATTTAGTGTGATGTATATTAAGTTCAAAATTATTACTTGTAAGATTTAAAAATATAAATTAGTAACAAGTTATAAAATGTAAAATTTCTGAAGGAGGATAATTAAATAGTGGATAGTAAGGATAACTTAGTAAAAGATCAATTAAAGGATGATGAACAAATAAATAGTGCAGCTAATAAGATAGATGGCGAACATACACAACCAATTAGTAGTCCAAAACTTAAACTTGTATTTTTTGTAAAACAAGGAATGGATAGTTTTTTAGATGATATTATAAATGGATTATCTAATGAGTATATAAATAGAAAAATTGTAGTTAGTGATTTCAAACAAATTGATGAAGGTATGCAGTGGGCTGATATATGTTGGTTTGAATGGTGTGACGAACTTATAGGGTATGGAAGCAAATTAGCGATTGCTAGAGAGAAGAAAGTAATATGTAGGCTGCATAGATATGAAGTCTTTACCAATTATCCTAAACAAGTTAACTGGGATAATGTAGATAAACTTATAATTGTAACAAAACATTTAAAAATATTTTTAAAAGCTCAAATTCCAGATATAAATTCAAAAGTTGATATTGTAATTGTAAACAATGGAGTGAATTTAAGCAAATATAAATTTAAAGAAAGAAAAAAAGGTTTTAATATTGCTTATATAGGATATATCCACTCTAGAAAAAATCCTGTTTTAGTACTTCAAATAATGAAAGCACTTACTCAAAAAGATAAAAGATATAAATTATATGTTGCTGGCCAGTTTCAGGATGGTTTAATTAAGTTATATTGGTTTGACCAGATAAAGAAAATGAAGCTTGAAGAAAGTGTAATTTTTCAGGGATGGCAAAACAATGTAGAGAGTTGGTTAGAAGATAAGAATTATGTTTTATCAACAAGTATACATGAAAGCTTTGGATATGGTATTGCAGAAGCTATGGCAAGTGGGATAAAACCTATAATTCATAATTTTGTATTTGCAGATGAAATATGGGATAAAAAATTTTTGTTTTGCTCTATAGATGAAGCAATAAAAATGATAACAGAAGAAAAATATGATTCTAGAGAATATAGAAATTTTATTCAAGATAATTACAGAAATGAATTACAAATAGATAAGATAAAACAAATAATTAAGAATATAGAAATTAGCAGTAAAATAGGACAACAAAAGTTTGATTATAAACAATATTGGAATGATAGATTGGATAATAAATTTGATATAGAGGGTGTTGGTTATATAGGATTAGGAAGAGAATATAATGAATATCTATATAAAGCAAGGCTTTATACGTTAGATAAAATAATTAAAAAATTATTTAAAAAATCTAAACTAACAACAGTATTTGAAATAGGTCCAGGTATAGGAGTATTTACAAATTATTTTAAACAAAATGGAATAAGTAATTATTATGCTATTGATATATCAAAAAAATCAGTGGAAGTATTATCATCAAAATATAATAATTTTAATTTTATACAAGGTGACATAAGTGAAGGTAAAAATTATCCTAAAAATAGTAAATATGATTTAGTTTTCAGTGCAGATGTACTTTTACATTTAACTGATGAAAATAAATTTAAACTTGCATTGAAAAATATGAAAAATGTATTAAATGATAATGGCTATATGATTATTTATGATGCTATAAGTAAAAATGAAGTAAAAAGTACGTCACCACACGTAAGGATTAGGAGTGTTGAATATATTAGAAAAGTACTTAGTGAAAATGGTATGGAAATAGAAACATGTATTCCTATGTATTTTTTTGCTAGTAGCCCATTCGATATTAATAGATCACAAACTGAATCATTGGAAGCCATTAATATTTTTAATTTAATACAAGTATTTCTTAATCAAAATTATTGTAATATAAAAGGAGAAAATAAGAAAATTGTATTAGAATATTTGTATTATGTTGATAAATTATGTTTATCCAATTATAAATATGGATTGTCTGAAAAGTTGCTGATTATAAAAAAGAAGCAAAATAGGATTAATGTTAATATTGACATTGACGATATATGGGAAAAAAGTAATATAAGTGATAATATTAAGTCTGCTTTGCAAAATATTGAAAATAATAAGGAGCTTTATAATAACAATGAATTGATACGTATACAACAAAATGTTAATAATTTAATTTTATCTAAATATACTATAAAAGAAGTCTATGAAAAAATTAATTTGTTCAGTGGCTATGATACAGATTTTGTTGATAAGTATGATTTTGATAATTCCAAAGCTATTATTGGTAAAAAAGAAAAAATTAATAGCAGATATGCTTTAATAGAATTTATTTTAGCTAATAATGAAGCACAATTAATAGTTACAGGAGTTATTTATGATAATGAAGGAAAAGAAATAATCCTGCCTAACTATTTAAATTTTTCAAGTAATAGAAATAAACTGATTGAAATAATTAATAGGGTGATTAATAGCGATATGGAATACAACAATAGAGGTATAGCAGGTTTTATTAATGATAAGAAAATAGTTGATGATATAAAAGAAAACCAATTAGCATATAATTGGGAAAGAGGAATACCAGCTACTCAATTTATGCCATTAGTCGGCTATATAAATGTTATTGAAAGGTACAAATTAGCATTTAATTTTATAAAAAAATCGTATATTGTTTTGGAAGCTGCTAGTGGATTTGGATATGGTGCAGCATATATTTCAAAGGAATGTAAACAAGTAGAAGCATTAGACCTAGCTAAAGAGAATATTTTATTTGGTAAAAAAATGTATAGTTTTGAAAATATTAATTGGGTTGTAGGAGATGTAACAAAATTACCTTATGCTAATAATTATTTCGATGTATATATTTCATTTGAGACATTAGAACATTTGCCATTAAACTTAGTAGAAAGATATTTTTCTGAGGCTGTTAGGGTCTTAAAAAATAAGGGTAAAATGATTATATCTACTCCAAATAAAGCTGTGAGAGAAAATGTTAGAAATCCATTCCATGTTAAGGAATATAATTTTTTAGAATTTGATGAGTTATTATATAAATATTTTTCTAACGTACAATATTACTCTATAGTAAACAATAGATTAACTAAAGGGATGAATTTATCTGCATACAATATGATGGCTGTATGCGAAAAATAATACAACTTCACAATAAATAAACGACCGTTTATTAAAATGGTCGTTTATTTATTGTGTTTTTCTCTTTTAGAGAATATATTCTGGATAGGTGTATGGACTGAAATTGATGACCTATAAAGTTCTAATTTTTTATAACACATTAAATAATTGCAGCATAGTATGTGTAGTGGGAAATGAAAATCCCCAAAACCTTTAAAAGGAGATGTTTAAATTGGCACTTTCAGCAAGTTTTGATACACCTCAATCTGGTAGTGTTAGGTCTATAAATGTAACAGGAACTATTCCTGCAGAGTCTCAGGCATATGCTTATGTTACGGTGCAGGTTACTAACACTAGCGGTACTGTTAACAGAGCCAATAGCGCATATTCTAGCGTATATGTTTTTAATAATACAAGCTCTGTAGAAAGAGTATCAGCTTCAGCCAACGTTAGTATAGCTATTGTACCAAAGATTCGTACTACAGATTCAATTAGAGAAGATCAAGTAACTATTGACTGGGTTGTAAGATAATGTCTTTGATTTGAGCAGAATTAATTGAACTATCTTAAAGCTATAAGTTCAATTAATCATTGCTAAAATTTAAAGTTTTGTGGAGCCATTTTATTTTGGCTCCATTTAATAATAAAAAAGGAGGAAAATAAATTGTCCAATATAATAATTCCTGCCAGTAAAAGCCTTACTGTAACCAATAAATCACCAAAGGAAAATATAAATTCTAACCATATAAAGGTAGGTTATCATCAGAAATTTAAATATATTAGCTATCTGTTTTTTGATATTTCCAGTATTCCTCCCAATGCCAAAATTTTGAGTGCAAAACTTGTATTATTTAAAACAAATAATTTTTATAAAGATAATAAAGAACTAGTTATTTATCAGTTAGATGATTATTTTAGCAGTTATACAACCTATAATAATCGTCCTAAAGTTAACAAGGATATTAAAGAAAACTTTAGCCCATTTACTTCAAAAATTTCTGTAACAGTAGATGTTACAAAATTTGTCTTGTTGTGGATTAAATCAAAATCTATTTGTACAGGATTAATGCTGGCTGGAGATTCAAATTGTAGTCTTTCATCATTTGGTTCTTCAATAAGCAGCGATAGTTATATTATTCCTTTTATTGATATTAAATATAAGGTGTATTGCATAAGCTGTTGTGATGGAGAAGCTACCATAAGAGAAGTCAATGTTACGGGAACGGTTGCGCCTGAATCAAAATATATGTCAATCTTAAATGTTGAAGTAAAAAGGCATAAAAGCAATAAGGTGGGAAATTATTATATTGCTGATGAGTATGATAACTCATCGGGAGTTACTCCCCTTAAGATAGATAAAAATTACAAAGTTGTTATTATTCCAAAAGAAAGAAAAGGTGATACTGAAAAGGTGAATCTTTATGGTTCATATAAGGAAGACAAAAAGACATAAAACCAAAGAATATGAGCATATTAAATTAACTTATATGTTGTCAATTTAATTACTATAATTAACAAATGAATAATTTATGATTAGTATTATTTTATACAAACAACAACAATTTGTTTTATTACCTGTATCCTTTTCAAAATATAAGATTATTGTAAAATTCAAATAATTTCCTGCCAATAAATGCTTATATTCATTAAATTTCCTTTTACATACCTATATTAAAATCAATACATTGTATATTTTATATATAACTCTTAAATACGTTAATTAATAACGCAAAATATAGTACAATATTGTACATCAGGAGGAATAAAGATGAACAATGAAATAAGTTTATGTATGATTGTAAAAAATGAAGAAAAATGTTTGCCGACATGTCTTGAAAGTGTTAAAGATGTTGTTGACGAGATAATTGTTGTTGATACAGGTTCTACAGATAAAACAGTAGAGATTGCACGAAACTATGGTGCTAAGGTGTATTATTTCAAATGGAATAATAATTTTAGTGAAGCCAGAAATGTTTCGTTAAAATATGCCACTAAGGATTGGATATTAATAATGGATGCAGATGATGAATTGCGGGGTAAATATAAAGAAAATTTTAAATTGTTACTAAATAGCAAATTAGACGACAATCTAGTTTATTTCTTTGAAACATTAAACTATTATGGGGACAAACCTGATGATAATTGTATTACTATAAATCTAAATCCACGAATCTTTAAAAATGGTCGTGGATTTCATTATGAAGGAGAGATTCATAATCAGTTAATATGTCCAAATAATGAACGTGGTGCAATTTGTAATGATGTAAAAATATATCATTATGGATATCTGAATAAAAATATAGTGTCTAAAAATAAGAGAAAAAGAAATATATCAATTTTAAACAAACTGATCGAAAAAGAACCTAATAATAAATTTAATTATTTTAATCTAGGTAATGAATATGTAGCTTTAGATAATCCTAAAAAAGCACTAGAGTATTATTATAAAGCTTATGAAGATTTTAATCCTGATACAGGCTTTAGCCCGGCGTTGGTTTTACGAATAATTGTTTGTAATTATAATATACGAGAATATACTAAAGCACTGGATTTTATTGATACTGCAACTAAGTATTATCCTAAATTTACTGATTTATATTTCTTTAAATCTCTTGTTTATAAAAATTTAGGTAAAATTACACTACAGATAAAGGCGTTGAACAAATGTGTTGAAATTGGAGAGCCTCCTTCACAACTAAAGTTTTTTTATGGAAGTGAGAGCTTTAAATCATACTTTGAATTAGGTAATGTTTATATGCATTTTAAAGATTATGATACTGCATATGATTATTATATTAAATCACTTAAATCAAAACTGGATTTTATTGATCCACTATATTGTATTGCACACATATTAAAAGAAAAAAATATTAGTCACGCTAAATTTAAAAGTATCATAGAAAAATTTTTTTCTGGTTCTACGAAAGGTTATCCTGTTATTGCTGATATATTTTATAAAGAAGGACTTTATAAAATAGCATTAGAATATATTCAAAAATGTGAAGAAGCAAAAATAGTTACAGAGTCTATTAATATGCTAAAAGCGAAATGCCTTATAAGAACTGGTGCTTTTGATGAATGTGTTAATATGAATTCTATAAAAGTTGAGTCACCTTTTTATACACATTTTTCCATGTATAGGGTTTTAAGCTGTATATTAAGTAATAAAATTGATTATGCATCATCTATATTGAGTAGTTTTGAGAAAAATACTTTATCAGATAATGATAAAAAATTATTGAAAATATATTCTGAACTAGTAAAACTATTTAAAGATGAACCAACAGAAATTATATCTGAAAATGAAAGCCAAATAGAATATGAAATGATTTTAGAAGTATGTGAAATATTGCTTATAAATATGAAATTTGATGAATTAAAGATAGCTGTAAATTTATTCAATTTGATAGATAATAAATATGCGTTTCTTTACCTTGGAAAATTATATAATAAATATGATTTTGTTGATCTTGCTAGAAAAGAAGTATTAAGGTCTATAAAAGAATTTAGTATATATGATAACGAAGGCCTTGACATATTAAAAGAATAAAATTTGCTTGACAAATGGAGACTACAAGTGTAGTATGATATTAAAGACTACACTTGTAGTACGAAAGGAGGCGAAAAAATTGAATAAAATACCTAAAATATCAGATTCAGAATGGGAAGTGATGAAAGTTTTATGGAAAAAATCACCCCTTACTTCCAGCGAAATTATTGAGATTTTAAAGGAGCATAGTTCTTGGAATCCCAAAACTATTCATACTCTTATTAGCAGACTGGTAACTAAAGATGCTATCAATGTAAAAAAAGATGAACCTTTTTATTTATATTCCCCTAATATATCCGAGAAAGAATGTAAAAAGGTGGAGACAAAATCTTTTATTAAAAAGGTTTATGACGGCTCAATAAATTTGCTGATTTCCAATTTTATAAAAGACGAAAAATTGTCCGAGAAAGAAATAGAAGAATTAAAACAAATATTAGATGATAAGGGATTTTCAAAGAAATAACCAGTCAGTATGCTAGCCTATTTTTTATCATACTGCGTCGGTAGAACCCTTAGATAGGATTCACTATCTGCGGAACCTACCTCCTTGTCTGATAAAAAATATCCGTCGCATCTTTGACTTGTTAGTTTCTTTCAAATCCCTAAAAAGAAGTAGGGGGGACAGTTTTCATGCAGCTTTCTTTTATATTTAAAATGATTGTGTTATCGTCAGCCGCAGGCAGTATAGTTGCAGTTATAATTTTTGCTTTAAAAAGCTTATTAAAAAATAAACTTAATGCTTCTTGGCAATATTTTATATGGTTTTTGCTTATCATTAGATTGATTATACCTACTGGGTTTGATACCCCGCTAAGTAAGTTTAATGTATTTGCAAATACTACTCAGAGAATTCAAACATCTCAAAATATAGCTGGAAATAGCAGTAATATAAAAAATGTGGTTGAAGGTAATAACAAAATTTTAAAACCTAATTTAGAAAAAAAGAACAACTTTGGAGAAACAAAAGTAAAAGACTTTAATTATTATGTCAATATAGCAAGTATAGTATGGATGATAGGAGCAACTCTTATTTTAGCTGTTATGTTATTTTCATATGGAATGTTTTACTTAAAAATAAGAAAGCTTTCATTTTGTCAAGATAAAGAAATGAATGAGATACTCAAAGAGTCTAAGTCTATTATGAATATCTCAAAATTTATACCAGTTGTTTATGATGGGTATATAAATACACCTTCGCTTTTGGGAGTTATAAATCCTAAGATTTTAGTTGATCCTGATTTAATAGGAAAGCTTTCTTTTGAAGAAAAAAGGCATATTTTTTTACATGAACTTTCTCATTTTAAGAGAAAAGATATTTTTATAAATTGGGTAATATTATTTCTGGAAATTATCCATTGGTTTAATCCCATAATATGGTTTGCATTTAGTAGAATGAAGGAAGATTCGGAATTAGCTTGTGACGCTTATGTCTTATCTTATTTAAACAAGAAGGAACAGAAAGAATATGGGGAAACTATTATCGAACTTGCAAAATTTGTTTCAGGTATCAAATTGATTCCCGGAACTAGCGGGATGATAAAGAGAAAGTCAAATGTAAAGAGGAGGATAATCATGATAAAAAAGTTTAAGAAGAATACATTTAAATGGATAGGGGTACCAGTATCTATTTTGGCAGCTATATGTATGGTTGGCATAACTAATTTGCCAACTAAAGCTATAGGGTTGAAAACTCAAAATAAATTGGTTGAAACTGTACAAAGTAAGGCAACCTATGTAAATATAGTTAAAAAGTTTTTGCCTAAAAATGCACAGATTGTAACTTCAAGTAATACGAAAGAGGGAGAAAATGTTTTATTAAAGGATTTGAACAATGATGGCAGAATTGAAATTGTAAGTGCTTATAAATCAATAGGTCAAAGTGAAAAAATAAATATAATAGTTCTGAAAAGAATAGGAAACAATTGGATTAAAGCTTTGGACGAACCTGTGGAAGGCTTTAAGGCAGATATAGCATTGACAGCAGATATAGATGGCGATGGAAAAGATGAAGTACTTTTAGGTAGAAGAGTTGGGGGAACTCTAGGACAACTTTCTATTTATAAGTGGAACAATAATACTTTAGATAAAATGCCAATTCAGTGGAATAGTGATGTTTTAGATAAAATGCCGGTTGGAGAGATAGATTATTCTAAAGTAGATATAGTAGATATTCCAGGAAAGGATATGAAAGCTATAGCTGTATGGAACCATGATACAGGAAATGCGTATATGATTAATGTATTAAAGTTGAATGGAAAAACTTTTGAATCAGCAGATGACCTTTGCCCTGATTACTTTAAACAGAAAGTAGTACCTTACTACGAGCAAAAAGTGAAAGAAATGCCAAAGGCAGGATTTTACTGGTACTATTTAGCAGATTCACAAATAAAAGCAGGAGATAAAAAATCAGCATTGAAATCAATAGAAGAAGGTTCGAATGTGGCTACAGGTTATCCGTCAAAAGAAGAATTTAACATACTTAAAGAAAAAGCTTCTAAATAGATACTAAGTGAAAAGTTGATATATACTCGGAAATAGAGAGGGTACATTTTCGGGTATATATTAACTTTTATTAAAAGTAAGTTTGAGCTTTAGGAGGATTCATAGTAGTAAATGGTAGAAAGTATAGACAGAGAAGAAAGAGTAATAAAAAAACAAAAATTAAAAATTAATAAAAAGAAAGCAGTAAGGTCTCTTTGTATATTAGTTTTATTTATATATGTTTTACACGTAATATGGGTACATTTTTTGGTTAATAGATATAATAAGATCATATATCCAGGAGTTAAAGTTGAAGGTATAAAATTAAGCGGAAAAACACAAGAAGAAGCGGTAAACACTTTAAGAAATAAGTACATAAATGAGATACTAAAGAAAAATATAGTAATTAAAATTGACAATAAGATGTATACAATAAATTATTCAAAGTTGAACATAAGTTATAACCTAGAAGATACAATAAAAAATGCTTTTGACTATGGTAAAAGTGGAGATATATCTTACAAATATAAGATCATAAGCAGTGGCAAAGAAAAAAATTTTTCTCTAGAATACAGTTATGATAAAAAAGAAATTGAAAAAACTATATCAAAAATTCAAGGTGAATGTGATAAAAAACCAGTAAATGCAAGTATGACTAAAGACAAAAACGATAAATTTCAAATTACTAAAGAAAAAGTAGGATATGAAGTTGATAAGTACAAGCTTTTTAAAGACATTGATAGGGAAATAGGAAATAGGGATATTAAGGATATTATAGTTGATGTTAAAATGAAAAAAGTTGAGTCTGCTATAAAGAAATCGGATTTGCAGAAAATAGATACGAAAATATCCAGCTTTGCTACGGATTTTTCTTCTTCTACAGCAAACAGAGCTAATAACATACAGGTAGCTTCTAAAGCACTGAATGGAACTGTTGTTATGCCAAATGAAACCTTTAGTTTTAACAAAATAGTAGGAGAGAGAACAGCAGAAAGAGGATATGAAGCTGCACATGTTATTGTAGGTGATAAAGTAGAATCTGGGCTAGGAGGAGGAGTATGTCAGGTATCAAGTACCCTTCATAATGCTGTAGTAGGAGCAGGTATAGTGCCTACAGAAAGAGATCACCACAATATGCCTGTGAGTTATGTAGGTATTGGAATGGATGCTACTGTGGATTACGGAAACATAGATTATAAATTTAAAAATACACTAGGGTATCCTATATTTATAGAATGTACTACTGATGATAAGAAACTTACATTTAATATTTATTCAAATTCTAAATTGACTAAAAAGACTTATAAGCTTGTAAATAGTGTAAAAACAGTAAATAGATCTGGCAAGGCGGTATGTGAGGCAAAAGCGTATAAAGTTACTTATGAAGATGGAAAAGAGGTTTCAAGAGATGAGATAAACAGTGATTGTTATGTAAAATGAGACAGGTTGATATATTATTTTAAATATAGTAATATATAAAATATATTATAGAAAGGGCAAGGTATGTAATTAATGAAGATTAACTAATTCAGCGTTCTTAAAATCAATTGAGATTTATTTTTAAGGCTTTTGTGCCTCTATTTTTGCTGGGTTAGTTTAAATGAAATAATAATTACTATAGATGTTTATGCTTTTTTGGCATAGCTATATACTTATGGATTCATTTATCTTTCCGGCGTTTGCAAAGGAGAGATTTTTTTTATGCTTATTTTAGAAGCTGTGAATTTGAAAAAATATTATGGAGATAGATTAATCATATCTACCAATGATTTAAAAATACGAAGAGGAGATAAAATTGGTATTGTAGGAGAAAACGGTGCAGGTAAAACTACACTTTTGAATATCTTATCAGGAGAGACAGATGCAGATACAGGTGTTATTAAAAGGTATTGTTCTGCAGCGTATATAAAACAATTTTCAGACGAAAATGTGAATATGCAAGGTAAGCTTTTTAAAGAATTTGGAGTGAATTATAAATTTGATTGTCAGAAGGCAAGTGGAGGTGAACGTGCTAAGCTTAGTATTGCAGCTGAATTAAGTAAAAACAGTTCTTTGCTTCTGGCAGATGAACCTACATCCAATTTAGATTATAAAAGTATAAAAGTACTAAAGGAAAAGTTGAGTAAGATAGAAACCATTGTGTTGATAAGCCATGATAGAGATTTTATGGATACTCTATGTAATAAAATTATTGAAATAAGAAATGGCAAACTTTTCTTTTACGAAGGAAACTATTCTTTTTATAAAAAGCAAAAAGATTTAAGAATAAAAAGGCAGAAGATGGAATATGAAGAATATATAGAGGAGAAAATAAGGCTTGAAAAAGCAACAAGAGATGTACAGAGTAAATCAAAATCCATGAAAAAAACTCCAAAGAGAATGGGAAATTCTGAAGCAAGGCTTCACAAACGTGCAGTCAATGAAAAGAAGAAAAAATTAGATGCTGCAGTAAAGGGCATAAAATCTCGTATTGAAAAGCTGCAAGTTAAGGAAAAACCCGATAAAATTTTAAAGGTAAAAATTGATTTTTCTTTAACAAATCCTCCACAAAATAAAATTATTATGTCTAGTTCTAATTTTTATTTTAAATATAATAGAAATGAGATTTTTCATAATGCTAAATTTAAGGTTTATAATGGAATGAAGACAGCAGTTGTAGGAGATAATGGATCTGGAAAAACTACACTATTAAATCTTATAAATATGCAGGATAAGCAAATTTATACTGTGCCAAAAGCGGTTATTGGATATTTCCATCAGAACTTTGAAGATCTTGATTTTGATAAAACTGTACTCCAAAATGTTATGGTTAGCAGTATTCAAGGTGAAAGCTGTGTTAGAACAATTTTAGCAAGATTATTGATTTTTGGTGATGCAGTGCATAAAAAGGTTGGAATTTTAAGTGGTGGAGAAAAGATAAAGGTTTCTTTTGCAAAACTTTTTGCATCAAAAGCCAATGTACTGCTTCTAGATGAACCTACAAACTATCTTGATATGCAGTCTATTGAGGCACTAGAAGATTTTTTAAGAAGTTATGAAGGAACTGTACTCTTTGTATCTCATGATAGAGCTTTTATAAATTCTATAGCGGATAGATTGCTTATACTGGAGAATGAAAAAATAACGGAATTCGAAGGAAATTTGAAAGAATTTGAGAAAAATAAAAAGGTATCAAAAAATCAGGAAAATATGTATATAGAAAAATCAATTTTACAGATGAAGCTTACTGAAATTGTTTCTAGAATGTCCTTGAAAGATTGTGACAGAGAAGCATTGGATAAAGAATACCAATGTATTGCCAAACAATTGAATAAGATGTAAGGTCAGTGGGGAGTATTAGAACGGGTAGTCATCGGATAAAGAATAGAGGAATATATTGACATAAGTTTTATGCTGCTGTATCATGACTTTAGTAATATATGTGATATGTTACTTTTATTTCATATTAGTATTATAGGGGGTGGATATTATGAATTTCAATGCTTTATACAATCCTTTTAGTTCAGCAAGAAGCACAGCCTATGGGAAAAGAGGAATGGTGGCTGCATCTCAGCCTTTTGCAGCAGAAGCCGGTTTTGAGATTCTAAAAAAGGGTGGCAATGCAGTAGATGCTGCTATTTCAACAGCTGCTTGCTTGACTGTATGTGAGCCAACATCAAATGGAATTGGTGGTGATGCTTTTGCTACAGTATGGTTTAATGGTAAATTGCATGGATTAAATTCAAGTGGACCATCGCCAAAGGGAATTTCTATACCTATTTTGAAAAAATCAGGATATAATGAAATACCACAGTTTGGATGGGAACCTGTTAATGTTCCAGGAATTCCTGCAGCATGGGCATCGCTTTCAGAAAAATTTGGGAAATTGTCTTTTGAAAAGCTACTAGAACCTGCTATAAGGTATGCAGAGGAAGGTTTCCCTGTAACTCCGACAGTAGGGAAATTTTGGGGAAGAGCATATGAGCTATACAAAAGAAAATTAACTGATGAAAAATTTAAATATTGGTTTGATACTTTTGCACCAGAGGGAAGGGCTCCAAGAATAGGGGAGATGTTCACTTTAAAGGATCATGCAAAAACATTAAAAATTATAGCTGAGACTAAAAGTGAAGCATTTTATAGAGGAGAACTGGCTGAAAAAATAGATTATTTTTCAAGGAAAACTGGTGGATATATAAGAAAAGAAGATTTAGAAAAATACCATGCTGAATGGGTAAAACCTATAAGTATTAATTACAGAGGTTATGATGTATGTGAGATTCCTCCAAATGGACAGGGTATTACCGCACTTATAGCTCTTAATATATTAAAGGGTTTTGAATTCAATGAAAAAAATTCTGTAGATACTTATCACAAGCAAATGGAAGCAGTGAAATTGGCTTTTGAAGATACTTTAAGGTATGTAACAGACAGAAATAAAATGACAATTAAAATAGAGGACTTGCTGTCCGATGCTTACGCTGATGAAAAAAGAAAGAGAATAAAAGAAACTGCTTTTATGCCTGAATTTAGTAAAAACTCCAAAGGTGGAACAGTTTATCTTGCTACTGCTGATGGATATGGGAATATGGTGTCATACATACAGAGTAATTATATGGACTTTGGTTCAGGTCTAGTGGTACCTGGAACAGGTATTGCTCTGCATAACAGAGGGAAAAATTTCTCCTTTGATCCGAATCATGCAAATGCACTGGAACCTGAAAAAAAGCCATATCACACAATAATTCCTGGATTTTTAATGAAAAATGGCAAAGGTGTAGGACCTTTTGGAATTATGGGAGCCTTTATGCAGCCTCAAGCCCATGTACAAGTATTGATGAACTGTATTGATTTTAATTTAAATCCACAAGCAGCACTGGATGCTCCAAGATGGATGTGGAATGAGGAAAAAAATATTAGTATTGAGCATGCTTTCCCTCAGTATCTGGCAAAAGCTTTGTATGATAAAGGACACAAAATAAGTTATGCCATTGATGAGACCGATTTTGGAAGGGGTCAGATAATTTGGAGAGATGAAAATGGAGTTTTATCAGGAGGAACTGATTGGAGGACTGATGGAACTATATATTCATGGTAAAATTGGATTAATTAGGACAAGATCTAAAAGCGTGAATATTCTATACTAATCGATATATAGGGGGATTTTTCATAGAATTAAATTGACTAAACTAAAAAACGGACAATTTTGAAGAACACAGTATTATTTAAAATTGACATGCTCTCCTTGAGTCAGGTGGATTAAAAAATTAGAAATCTGTTACTGGAAAGGAGGGCATTTTTATTTGATTTTAACAAGCATATAAAAATTGATTTCTTTGGGATTAATTCCTCTATTTGTATCGCTTTTATTACCAGATATATTTAAAAATATAAATTTAACTTTTACTTTTTCATTTTCTTCAGTTAGAGTCATTTCTTCAGGTGATAATGCATTTTCTTTTGAAAGCATACCATATTTATCAATGAGATTTTTTACAAAAAAATTCAAATTTTTAGTGTAAATTTGATTGCCTTTATAAATTACTTTTATAATAAATGTTTCATAGTTATAAGAAGCACTTAAAGGTGAAATTAAAGTATTTGCACCATTTTGCAGGCTTTTCATAATAAAAAATAACCAAATACCTAAGATAAGTGTAAAGTATCTTTTCTCTGTTATTCCATAAGCATTTATACGTATGCTTATGGAAACAAACATCATTATAATAAGTGGTAAAATTATTTTTGGAAAAATTTTAGAAAAGTTATTTTGCCATGAGTTGTTATTTTTTATAGGAGTAATAAAGAACAGCACTATTGTAACAATCACTGAATACCATAAAACCAAGTGTGAAACTAAGCCAACAGGCCATTGTTTTGTTATTACTATTTTCTCAAAAATATATATAATATTATTGTGTATGCAGTTAAAAGAGGCATTACAATATATAGAAGCAGTATTCTTAAAAGTTTTGGATAAAATTTTATTGATATTTCCTCATGACTAATTGGTATTCCTGAAAGAAAATATAATAGTGAAAATATGAAGACTACAAATAACCATGTATAATAATAAATTTTTCCTAAGATTTTTATTCCAAGTAGTTTATCTATTGTAAATAAGATGGCAGAAAGTCCTAAGTATAGTACAATTGAGTATATTATAGTGATAAAAAATCCTGTAAATATAGTTATAACGTACATTTCAAATTGTTCTTTTTTTAGAAAATAGGGAATGAATAGAAAAGCTAAATATAATGTAGTGCTTACAGCAGCATATCTTGTAATAGAAACCATGTCCATGGTATTTAAAAATAAAAAGTAATAAACAATCAAGAATAAAATTCCACATAACTGAGCTGATAAAAGCTTAAATATGCTTTTTTTGTTTATTTTCTCAAAGAAAAGTTTTATACAAAGTGAAATAGGAATTCCTAGTGCTAGTATCATAGCAACTCTAGCTAAGGTATTTTCTTTAGGATTAGCTTCAGATATTACTATAAGTGTTAAGAAAACAGAAACTGAGAACATTATAGTTAAAGGGAATCTTTTGAGGCTTAAATACAGGCCACTTAAAATAGATTTAATATATGCCGTAAATTTCATAATATCCTCTCCTATTATTTTGTCTGATGGCTACCTACTGTAACACTCCCACATCTATCAAAGTGGGAGATAACAGTAGCTACGCCCCTAGATAATTCATCTAAACTTAGTGGGAGAAACAAAACTCTAAAGAGAAAGCGATTCACTTTAAATCAAAGATTTAAGTTTTATGTTTCTCCCACTAAGTAAGATTCATTGATAGTACATTTAATATAATTATTATTTTATCGTATAATTTATAATTTTATTCAATAATATTGTAGAAGCAATAATGTAGTAATATGGAGTGAAAATCTTTATAATTAAAGTAAAATGTAGGAAAACTAATTTTGAAATTTCCTAAATATTATTTTTATAGAAAAGGAGTAGAAATTTATATGGTACAGACAAAAAGAAGAGATGAAATATTAAAAGAAGATAAATGGCAGGTAGAGAGAATATATAAGGATATAGAAAGCTGGAAAAAGGATTTTGAAAAGTTAAAATCCATGGCACCAAAATTAAGTGAATACGCTGGTAAATTATCTGAAGGCAAGAAGCTTTTAGAATATTTTAAGCTGGATGAAGAAGTTTCAAGATTGGCAGGAAAACTAGCTATTTTTGCACATATGAAAAATGATGAAGATACTGCTAATCCTACTTTTCAAGTTTTAAGAGATAAAATATATGCATATGGTGCTGAAATAAAAAGTATGGAAGCATTTTTTATTCCTGAAATATTGAGTTTGCCAGAGGGAACTACAGATAAATTTATGAAAGCTGTTCCCGAATTAAACGTGTATAAGTTCTTATTAGAAAGAATTTTGAAAAAGAAGTCTCATACTTTAAGCGTTGAGCAGGAGGAACTTATGGCTTCGGTATCAGACTGCTTAAATGCCCCAGAGAAAGTGTATAGTATGTTATCTAATGCAGATATGACTTTTCCAAAAATAAAGGATGAGAGGGGAAAAAGAGTCGAGCTTACTGATGTAAATTATTCCGGTTTTATAAGGTCTAAAAAGAGATCTGTTAGAAAAGAAGCCTTTAAAACCCTATTCAATACTTATAAAAGATATAAAAATACTTTAGCAGCATCACTTACCTCAAATATTAAAAATTTTGTTTTTATATCAAAAACTAGAAAGTATAAAAGTTCAATGGAATGTTCACTAAAACCTAATGATATTCCTTTAGACGTCTACAATAATACGGTTGATACTGTAAATAATAATTTAAAGTCCCTGCACAGATATGTAAGCATTAAAAAGAAACTTTTAGGACTTCATGAAATGCATATGTACGATTTGTATGTCCCACTAATAGACACTGTAGAAGAACATATAGAATTTGATGAAGCAGTAAAAATAGTAAAAGAAGGATTAAAGCCTTTAGGAGAAGAGTATTTAGATATATTTGATAAAGGAATAAAGGACGGATGGGTAGATGTATATCCAAACAAAGGCAAAAGAGGAGGAGCTTATTCCACAGGGGATTATGATACTATGCCTTATGTACTTTTAAATTATGACTATAAGCTTACAGATGTTTCTACTTTAGCACATGAAATGGGTCATTCCATACATTCCTATTATTCGAGAAAAAATCAACCTTATATATATTCAGATTATTCTCTTTTCTGTGCAGAAGTGGCTTCAACTACAAATGAAAGCTTATTAATGCATTATTTAATTGATAACGAAAAGGATAAGAAAAGAAAACTTTATCTCATAAATCAAGAATTAGAGCAAATTAGAACTACTGTATTCAGACAGGTTATGTTTGCTGAATTTGAAAAAGTAACTCATGAAAGTATAGAAAATGGAACACCACTTACAGGAGAAGATTTATGTAAAATTTGGAGAGAATTAAATGTAAAATATTTTGGAAAGAATATGGTTGTAGATGAAGAAATAGATATGGAGTGGTCAAGAATTCCTCATTTTTATTGGGATTTTTATGTATATCAGTATGCTACAGGCTATGCAGCAGCACATTCTTTTGCTAATGCAATACTAGAAAGTGGAGAAAAGGCTGTGGAAGCGTATAAGGGATTTTTGAAGAGTGGATCCAGTGATTATCCAATAAATGTATTGAAAAAGGCAGGGGTGGATATGACTTCACCTAAGCCTTTAGAGGATACTATAAAAAGATTTGATGAATTATTAGATATGTTAGAAACTGTATTGAAAATAAAATGAACTCTCTATAATAAAAAAGAGTTTGCAGTAAATTTAGGTTCTTTCTGAGTTTTGGGTACATCAATCACTTAAAAAGAATGGCTATTCGGATGCGAATAGCCATTCTTTTTAGATTAAGTCAACAAGATTAAACGATGGCCTTTTAGAGAGAAATGCCAAAAAACATTTTTTTGCCAGATTGACTAATCCAGATTTTCCGTATACAATACGTTTGATAAGTTTGAATTTGTTGTTGTTTCCTTCAACAAATCCTGAACTTACTTTTAGAGATATTGCATTCTTGATCGGGGCAATATCTCTTTCTATACCATTGCAAAAAGAAGCTATTGATGAATCTCTGTATTTTTCAATAAAATCATCTATTTTGTCAGGATTACTTCCCATAATGATTGAATGGAAGGTGCCAAATATTTCGTCCACTTTTTCAACAACTGAATACTTTACTTTTAGTTCATTAATATATTTTCCTATAGTCTCATCTTTTTTTGTTTTTGGATTCTTTATAAGCAGATATTTTAACAGACTATTTCTTTTTATAATAATGACATCATCAGGATAACTCCATTCTATAAGGCACTTGGGGTTCATTGGAGTTCTATCTGGAAAGTTGTTTTTTTCAATGCAATAGATATAGTTCCATAATGATTTTTGATTTCCACTATATCCATGTTTCAAAATATAAAAATAAATCAGGTCATCATTGATTCCGTCACGCTGCATCTTGAAGATGATATTGATATATTCATCCATTATCGTTGTTCTTTTCTTATAATTAGCTGGATTGTTAAGTTTTTGGATTTCCTCCTCAGTCATGTTGATATATTTTTTTGCTGTTAATTTGGATATTTGAAATTCTTCTGAAACAAGTTTGATTCTTTTATTTTTGAGATTTCTCCAGTATTCCTGGATCTGACAGATCAATCGCTGTTTTTTTTCCTGCTTTCAGCATGTGCCCGATATTGTGGTGAATTCAGATCATGTTTTTTATTATCGAACTTAATTTCTGTTCCGTTAGGGGTTCGTGGAACAGAATTATCATAGTCAAACGACTCTATCATTTTCTCATTCGGCATTTTTTTCTTTAAAACTTTTTCTGGGGCTTTATCCAATATTTCATCATTACGTATAAATATTTTTGCCGGCATATCTTCTTTAAAAATATCTTTCATCCGATCAAGGAGATTTTGAAGCAGATGAAACCGGTCTGCCACCTGAATGCATTCCGGAAGTATCTCGCTAATGGCAGATGCATAGGCACTGGCACGGTCTCTTGCGACCAATTTTACTTTCTTATGCTGTTTTAGCCACTCTCTCAAAGGTTGTCCATCTCTACCTTCTAAGAGAGCAATTAGATGATGGCCTTTTAGATCATAAATAGCAGTCGCATAAGTTTGACCTTTTCGTATAGCAACATCATCCACACCTATTGCTTCCACATCTGGATCATCTACGAATTCTATACTGTCATACAGTCGTTGTATAGTATCATTACTGATTTTTACTCCAAGTAGTGCAAGAACCTTGCTTGCACCTTCGTTGCTTAAAAACATTGACACACCAAGAATCAAAGAATTCAGTGCATCAGTTCTTACCTGTGATAACTTTGCAAAAGGTAGTTTTTCCATAAATATTCTGCGGTTGCAAGCAGGATTCAGACATTCATACTTGTAAACATTTGCATGAAGAAATGTCTGTTTGCAATGAATTGGAGTATCCTGTAGAGTCCTTTCATAAGTAGCATGTAACTGTCTGCTTTCTGAACCACATTCAGGGCAACAGCAACTGTTTGGTTTTGATTTGACGTAAATATCTAAGGTGTTTTCATCTTCTGTATAATTATAGACAAAATGATTGTCATCCAGCAAAAAAGAAAAATCACCAATAGTTTTGTATTTCATTTTCAGCACCTTCTTCCATACCATTATTTTATCAAAATACCCAAATATAATAATAACAATAGCAAAAAAATCAAGTATCTTATGATACTTGATTTAATGTAAATACCCAAAACTCAGAAAGAACCTAAATTTAGCTGTAAACTCTTTTTACTTTGCTATAGTACAATTTAAGCATAATTGTATTAAATAAAGCTATTGACTTTTTTGATGAAATTGATTATAATTATCAATTAGAAGATAGTTAATATTAAAATAAGAAATTTCTGTGGATTTATCGTGATTTCCTATCAAAATAAGTTTAGGCAGTTTTGGTTATAAAAAATTATTTAGGAGATGAATACTATGTTTGCAAATTTATCAATGAATAAGTTAAGAAAATCTAAAAATATGTCAGAATCAGAAAACAGATTGCTTGTACATAAATTTGGAGTAAATCTTACGGAAATTGAAGTTGGGAAATCTGCAAAAATACGAGAACTTCATGGAAATAATATCCTTATGAAAATGTTGAAATCTATGGGAATAATTCCTGATGCAATTATTATAAAGAAGAGTGCAATACTATCTGAAGGGCCAATTGTCATTGAAAAAGGTCCCATGCAATTTGCGGTAGGATATGAGATGGCTAGAAATATCATTGTTGATCCAATATAGCAAAAGAACGTTTAATTTTAAAGCAGTATTTGAAATTAGGGGGAATATATGAAAAAAGTTATACTTGCAGGCAATCCGAATGTAGGAAAAAGTCTTATTTTCTCACGAATGACACGAATTAGAATAGCTACTGCCAATTATGCTGGAACCACGGTTGAAATGAAAACTGGAAAATGCAGGTATAAAAGCAATGAATATGAAATTATTGACGGCCCAGGTATTTATTCGCTTGAAAAATTTTCAAAAACGGATGAAATAGCACTTCAATTGATTGACGAGGCAGACATTATAATAGACATTATTGATTCCACAAATCTTGAACGCAATCTCAATCTAACTCTTCAACTTCTTCAAAAGAAAAAACCTACTGTGGTTTGTTTGAATTTTTGGGACGACACAGTACACAAAGGTATTACAATTGATGTACAAGCATTAGAAAAACTGCTTGGTGTTCCAGTAATACCAGTGAGTGCTCTTCGCTCTGAGGGGATTTCCAAACTTCTTGATTCCTTAGCCCATGCAAAAATATGTAATATAGAATTGAATGAAGCAGAGCGCTGGAATTTAATTGGCAGTATTATTAAATCAGTACAGAAATTGTCACACCGGCACCATACGCTGCTTGAACGTATCAGCGATTTTACACTTCATCCAGTTGGTGGTATCATAACAGCAATTTTTGTACTTGTATTTACACTTATTATTGTTCGATTTTTGGGAGAAGGTTTGATAAATGGAGTATTTGAGCCATTTTATTCACATCTGTATAATCCTCTATTGCAATCTATGGTAAAGCGTATTCCAATTTTGGGTTTAAGGGAGATACTTGTTGGAAATACAGCTTATTCAGATCCACTACAATCTTTTGGTATACTCACAAGTGGTGTCTATATTGCACTTGTATCTGTATTTCCATACTTTTTTTCGTTCTACCTTGTTTTTGGCTTTTTAGAGGATTTTGGGTATCTACCAAGACTTTCAGTTGTTTTTGATAAATTTTTTCATCATCTTGGGCTGCATGGTTATTCTTCAATTCCAGTTATGTTGGGTCTTGGCTGTAAGGTACCTGCATTTATGGCAACGAGGAGTCTGACAAATAGACGTGAAAAAATTCTAACCATTACACTAATTTTTATGAGTGCGCCGTGCCTTTCTCAAAGTGCCATGATTGTATCACTTGGTATGAATTACGGAGTTTTAACTGTAATTACGATTTATGCCATTTTAATCTTTCTTGCAATAGGCATGAATGTACTTATGAACAAATTTTATAAAAATGAGGATTCAATTGAATTTTTTACTGAATTTCCGGCATGTAGGATTCCATCAATAAAGCTAATGGCTGGAAAGTTGTGGATTCGCATTTCCGAATATTTTGCTGAAGTTCTTCCAATGATTGCAATAGGTGTTCTGGTAATGAATGTGTTAAGTGTGCTTCATGTACTGAGTTTTATTATAGAAATTGTAAAATGGCCAACAAAAATTTTATTTGGACTGCCTGCGGAAATTGCTCCAATTATGCTTCTAAATTTTCTACGCAAAGATGCCTCTGTTGCACTTCTTGTTCCACTCAATCTTACTGCACCGCAGTTTATTTGTGCCTGCATTTTTTTGACGCTTTCAACACCATGTTTAGCATCATTCTTTACAATGATTAAAGAACTTAGTACAAAAACCACTTTAAAAATAGTGGGACTTATTCTTATGATTTCAATTATAATAACCACTTTACTACATCTTTTATTTACACTAATTTTATAAAGATTTTAGCATTATTTAATGTGTGTCCAGCAGATAGTCATCGGATAAACTCAATAAGATAGGAGAATATAGTGTTTGAATAATTAAATAGACCAGGCGGAGGAAAACATATGAAGAAGAATTCATCACAAAAAGAATTTAAAAAATTAAAAAGTCAAATTAATCATATTGAAGAGATCGTATATTATTCAAAACCAGGGGCACTTATAGAACATGAAAGTTCCATAAGAAAAAAGCTTGTTAAACTTAAAGAGATGAAAAATGAAGGGTTAAAAGATTTTGAAGATGTATATGAAAGCTATGAAGAATTACTGGAAAATGTATCAAAGAGAATACTTGATAGTTACAATAAGAAGAACAATACACACTTTGATTTTTATGAAATTATAAAAGAAAGTTACAATGCTTTTTTAAATTCAGGCATAATGACAGTGCTTACTAAGAATCATATACCTAAATTAATTGCTGAAGAGTTTGAAAAAACATTTCCTGATAATCCTAAGGATGAATATATTGAGACTAGACATATGAAGAGAAAGTTCTATATTCATTTAGGGGATACGAATACAGGTAAAACTTATAATGCTGTAGAACGCCTCAAAACGGCGAAGAAAGGGATATATTTATCACCACTTAGAATTCTTGCTTTGGAGAATTTCGAAAAGTTAAATAAAGAAGGCATAATTTGTGATTTACTAACTGGTGAAGAAGAAGTATTAAAGATAGGTTCAACCCATACTTCCTGTACAATAGAAAAGCTTAATTTAAGGGAACACTATGATATAGCTGTCATTGATGAAATTCAAATGATTAGTGATAAACAAAGGGGAATGGCATGGAGCAGGGCCTTATTAGGGTTAAAATGTGATGAAATTCATATATGTGGAGCTCTTAGTGCTAAAGACATAATAGAAACAATTATAAATGATTGTGAAGATGAGTATGAGATAAAAGAATATAAAAGAAGTATTCCTTTAGAAGTTGAAAATAAGAAATTTAATTATGATGACATCAAGTAAGGCGACGCTGTTGTAGTTTTTTCTAAAAAAAGAGTACTTGAGATAGCACAGAAATATTCAAGTAAGGGCATTAAAGCCAGCATAATATATGGAGATTTGCCTCCAGAAGTTAGAAAAATGCAGTATGAGCAATTTACAAATAAGGAGACAAAAGTGTTAGTTACCACTGATGCAATAGGGATGGGAGTCAATTTGCCTATTAGAAGAATTATTTTTATAAATATAAAAAAGTTTGATGGCGAAGAAGTACGGGAACTTACATCACAGGAAGTAAAACAGGTAAGTGGACGTGCGGGACGAATAGGTATTTATGATTTAGGTTATGTAGCTAGTGCTGGAGATACTCAAGATTTTATTAAATCCAAATTAGAAGCTGAAGATGAAAAAATAAAAAGAGCAGTTATTGGTCCATCAGATGCAATATTAAAGATTAAAAGTTTACCTTTAAATGAAAAGTTGGCTTTGTGGGGGACTAGAGAAGAAAAATTATATTATTATACAAAGATGGACATCAGTGAATATATATTGATTTTAGATAAAATAAAAAAATATAAGCTAAAAGAAGAAGATCAGTGGGATTTATTGAAGGTTCCCTTTGATGTTTCAAGAGAAGATTTAATGAATGAGTTTTTGGAATACGTAGATGAATTATTTGTAAATAAACAAGATAGTTTATTTAAACCCCAATGTTTTGTTGGTAATTTGGATGATTTGGAAATATATTATCAAAAGATAAATATGTATTATTCATTTTCTAAAATATTTAATTTAGAATTTGACGTTGACTGGGTTTATAGTGAAAGAATAAAAGTAAGTGAGGAAATAAATGAAATATTAGTTAGAATATAAACTTTTGCTTAGTTGAGAATTGAGAGTGGAAAGTTGAGAGTTAATGTGGATTTTTTTCGTTACACTACAAAAAATCTTTGATTAATTTTGGTAACTTTTCGGGCTGTGAAACATTCTCAGTTAATATAAATTTAAAGATTTTTGCGATAGCTAAAAATCAACCTTCACTCTCAACTCTCAATTTTCAACTTTCAACTAAAAAAGTTTTATATGTGTGAAAGTTGAGTTATAATACAATTTTATTGTATTATGTGAGAAAAATATCTTTTAGGAATATATCCTTTTTTAATTCCTTCTGTTACAAGCAAGTAGGTGGCTGTAGTATCAAATCTGGCATCATGAAAATTTCCAGTACCGTTAAAGTATTTTTTACTTACAGCAGTTATGTATGGATCTTCTATATGAAGAAATCTTACAACCTCTTCAAGTCTTGGAGCCTTGCATTTATTATATCTGTTTTTAAGGTTACATATATTTTTATAGTAATTCATAGTGCAAAAGGTATGTTTGATATTTAAATTTTCATTGCAGTTTTTAAATTCGGAAGATAGAAATTTAATATCAAAGTTTACATTATGGCCTATTAGAATATCTGCATTTTGAAAGTCATTTAAAAATTCATCTAAACGATCTTTAAAGTTCATACCGCTGCTTAGCTTGTACAAGGTTTCCACGGAAAAACCGTGTACTTTTTCTGCACTAGGCTCTACATAATCCACAGCAAAGAAAATATTTTTACCTATGGTTTTGGTTGGCTTTGCACTGGTGTCAACAAGAATATAGCTTAGTTGACATATGCTTCCAGGCTTTAAGCCAGTTGTTTCTGTGTCAAAAAATATCATGTTCATTCAAAGACGTCCTCCTAAATTAAGCTATATCTATTATAACATTATAGGGGAGTTAGGTTTGCGCAATTAATAAAATTAATGGTAAAATTATTATAGGGCAAAAGAAGATAATACAATTGGAGGGGTACTATGAAAAAAAAGCACAATAGAAGAGTTTCCATTGCAATAAGAATATTGTTAATGTTAGTGGGAGCGTGTCTGGACGCAGTAGGATTAAAGTTTTTTTTGATACCAAATGATGTTATTGATGGGGGAATAAGTGGTATATCCATTATGGTAAGTCACTTTACATCAATACCACTTGGAGTATTTATATTATTATTTAATATTCCATTTATTATTATGGGATACAAAAATATTGGCAAGGATTTTACAATTGCTACATTTTTTTCAGTAATCTCACTTTCAGTTATGACAGCAGTGTTTAATCCCAAAGTAGGGGTAACAAATGACCCACTTCTTGCAGCTATATTTGGTGGCATAATACTTGGAATAGGTGTAGGACTTATGATAAGAAGTGGAGGTTCATCGGATGGAACGGAGATTGTAGCTATATTTTTAGATAAAAAAAGTGGATTTTCTGTTGGTGAAATAGTGATGTGTTTTAATGTATTCATACTTGGAAGTGCAGGTTTTGCATTTGGATGGGACAGGGCAATGTACTCATTAGTAGCTTATTTTATAGCATCTAAAGCTATAGATGTAACTTCTCAAGGAATTGACGAGTCAAGGTCAGTTATGATAATTTCAGACCAGCATGAAGAGATAACAGATAGGATTTTAAAAGAGTCAGGACGTGGAATAACTCTTATAAAAGGAGAAGGAGGCTATTCTAATCTTCCTACTAATGTAATTTTTGTAATAGTGTCACGACTTGAGATATCACGATTGAAGTCCGTAGTAAATGACATAGATAATGATGCTCTTATAGTAATGCAAAGTGTGGAGGTTTCAGGCAAGAATTTTCAAAAATAAATTTATGAATGTTAAAGGGATTGGTTAATACATTTGACCGATCCCTTTTTGTAATTAAAATTATTTTATACAATTTAGTGCTTGTGAAATATCAGAAATTAAATCTTCCTTGTCTTCAATGCCACAGCTTATACGGATTAATTCTGCTGGAACACCAGCCTCCTTTAATTGTTCGTCATTCATCTGACGATGTGTACTTGTTGCAGGATTTAGACAGCAGGTACGAGCATCTGCCACATGGGTCTCAATGGCTGCAAGCTTGAGATTTTTCATAAATATCCCTGCTGCTTCACGACCACCTTTTAAACCAAAGGAAACAACACCACAGGAACCATTTGGTAGATATTTTTTTGCAACTTCATAGTATTTATCACCTGGCAGGCCACAGTAGTTAACATAGGCAACCTTTGGGTGATTTTGAAGGAATTCTGCAACAGCTTGACCGTTTTCGCAATGACGCGGCACGCGAACGTGAAGGCTTTCTAGTCCTAGATTTAAGATGTATGCATTTTGTGGTGACTGAATAGAACCAAGGTCACGCATTAATTGGGAAGTACATTTAGTAATGAAAGCTCCTTCTTTGCCAAATTTTTTGGCATAGGTAATACCATGGTAACTATCATCTGGTGTGCAAAGCCCTGGAAATTTATCAGCATGAGCCATCCAATCAAAATTTCCAGAGTCTACAATAGCCCCACCTAAGGCAGCACCATGACCATCCATGTATTTTGTAGTGGAATGTGTAATAATGTCAGCACCCCATTCAAAAGGACGACAATTAATAGGTGTTGCAAAAGTATTATCTACAATAAGTGGGACACCATGTGAATGAGCAGCATTTGCAAATTTTTCGATGTCTAGTACGGTAAGAGCAGGATTGGCAATTGTTTCACCAAAAACTGCTTTTGTATTATGTTGAAAAGCAGTATTTAGTTCTTCTTCTGTACAATCAGGAGAGACAAATGTAGCAGTGATACCCATTTTGGCCATAGTTGTGGAAATCAGATTAAAGGTACCTCCATAGATGCTGGAAGAAGCAACAATATGGTCTCCGCAAGTACAAATGTTAAACAAAGCAAAGAAATTTGCAGCTTGACCTGAGGAAGTTAGTATTGCAGCAGTACCGCCTTCCATATCTGCAATTTTGGCAGCTACATGGTCATTTGTTGGATTTTGAAGTCTGCTATAAAAATAGCCAGTGGCTTCCAGGTCAAACAACTTTCCCATATCTTCACTGGTATCATATTTAAAAGTTGTACTTTGTATAATAGGAACCTGACGAGGTTCTCCGTTGCCTGGCCTGTAGCCTGCCTGTACACATTTTGTATTCATTCTATAATTAGTCATTTTATTACATCCTTTCTTGAAGATAATAATATAAATATTATAAATTTAATATTCTATCACTTCAAGTGAAAATTGGTATAAGAATTTTCGAAAGTAAGTATGGAATATCATATAATGGCAAATTTCATCACAATAAAAATTTTTAATAAGTCTAAAGTTTAGTATTTTGAAAACCTAAAGGGACTTAGATAAACTTGTACCTCAGACATATCTAAGCCCATAAGGTTTTCTAAAATGCCAAACCAAGACTTATTTAGAAAAGTTTTTAAATGTGATTTCAATTTTGTCATTATATTTCATGTGTAAGTTCAAATTTTAATTAGAATTACTATAGTCGGTATAAGTTAATGCTATTTGTACTCTGTATGGGTAGAAGGTTCATCTTTTCCATAAGGACTGTTTTTAATGGCTTTATTTTTTACATTTTTATCATAATTTTTAGATGTAGGAGATTGTGTATTACTGTGATTTTTACTAGAAGAATCTTTCTTACTCATAATATCACCTCCATCGTATAATAAGTTTGTGGTCAACTAAATGATTGTCATAAACTTGTTTATTTTTACATTTTAGTATAGATAAGAAAGTGTCTGTGCTATTTGTTATGAGATAACTTTGATCTTTTTGTATATTTTTTACCATTTGAATGAGAACCTATCTTTTTGCTGTGTTCAATACCTATTTCAGCTCCTTCTTCAGAGTACATTTTTCTCATTTCTGCATTAGACTTAGGCCTATCTTTCATTCTATTCTTATTGTTATCCATACAAGTTCCTCCTGTAAAATGATAATATTAAATATATAGAAAAAGGTTATTGCTTTTTTTATAGTATTTGACAAAGTTAAGTATTTTATTACTATCAAAATTTTAAATGTATATATTATTTACTCAAATTTTGCAGCGTAAGAACATTGCGAATCAATTTAGTTGAAAGTTGAGTTTATTTATCACTTTGTCTTCCATAAGGGCATATATATACACACATGCCGCAGACAGGTACTTGACCAGTATGTTCCATTTCATTAAAATAGCTGTCACACTTTTTTGCATCAAATCTTTTTTCACGATCTTCACCTTCTATATAATTTTTACCATAGAATGCTTTCTGCGGACATATTTTCACGCAGGCCATACATTCACCGCACTTTTGTTCTATTTCTTTACCTGTAGGGTTTAATGGTAAATCAGTTAATATACTTACCCATCTTACTCTCGGTCCATGTTTTGGAGTAATCAGTAAACAACTTTTACCTATCCATCCAAGTCCTGCTAGTCTTGCTGCAAGTTTATGTGAAAAGGCTGCATTTATATAATCACTATTTACTCTTTCTGCTGCAGATATAGGCAAAGCATTATAACCCTTTCTTATTATATAAGAACTTATTATAGAGGCTATATTATCTAACCTAGCATTTATAGTTTTATAACAATTTTCATATTCTAATTTTGCAATATCGTTGGAGTCATCATTTAAATGATCTACAATAGTAGATGGAAACACAATACCTAATGAAATAGCTCTTGGATAACCTTTTACAAGAGATCCCCCATATTTTACAAGTTCATTTTCATATTTACTTATATCTGCAACTCCATAATAATCTATCATAAAATTATTCAATATTTTTTGTATATTATATTCCAACATAAGTATGTCCCCCTTTATAATATGGTATTTTTAGCCTATTATTTATCTCTTAATAATATCATAATTTTTATGGTAGAATGTAAAATTCATAAAATTAAATTTATAAATGCAAAACTATTTTGCTAAATTATCAAAAAATATATGTATTTTTTAGAAAAGCGTGGTATAATATGAAGAAAAAATTATTAATTTAGGAGGTAATTGATGGATAATAAGGAAACAAATGAAAAAGTACATAAGGAATATGCTGCCCTTGAAACTGTACCACAGAGTGAAAGAACAATAAGTTTTTTGGACATGCTAACAACCTGGATTGGTGCCAATGCAAACAACGGAACCTGGTATGTTGGAGGAGTTGTAGCAGGGGCTACTTTTGGTGGAGCTGTGCTAGTAACTTTAGTTTCAAATCCAATTGCCTATATAATAATGGCTTTAATAGGATTTATAGGCTACAAAGTTGGAACATCTACTATGGCACTTACAAGACCATCTTTTGGTGTTAGAGGGAGTTTTCTACCATCTGTTCTTAACATAACTCAATTTATAGGATGGACGGCTGTAAATACTTTTATAGCTGCAATTTCTATAAGTTTTATACTAAAAGATATATTTGGGCTTCCTGCTTATGGTTCAAATGGAAGTGAAAAGACAATGCTTATAGGAATTGCTGTAATGAGCATACTTCATCTTATATCCATTGCTACAGGACATAAGTCTGTGAAAATGGTAGAAAAAATAGGAGTTATATTTATATTAATTTTAGGAGTATGGGAAACAGTAGTTGTTTTAAAACAGGTTCCTTTAAGCGAAATTATAGCTTGGAGACCTCCTTCTGGAAAAGTTATGGACATTGGTTCTGCTTTTGATGCTATGGCTGCTTTTAGTTTAGGATGGGTTCCTGCTATTGCAGATTTTACAAGATATAGTAAAAGTAAAAAAGCATCTACAGTAGCTCCTATAATTGGAGCAAATGTTGGGTTATTTTGGTTTGCTTTTGTAGGTATAATTGGAGCAATTGGTACAGCAGTTACAACAGGAGTATATGATCCTAACAATTCTGACCCAAGCACTATTGTAAGCAAGCTTGGACTTGGAGTTATAGCACTTTTAGTTATTATATTGACGAGTACTACAGCAAATGCAATAAATCTTATGGGAGCAGGAATTTCTGTTACAAATTTAAATAAAAAAATAAAATCACAAACAGCTCTTTTTGGAGTAACGATACTTGCAGCTCTGTTAACTATCGTTCCAATTTATGCTTCTAGCTTTTTAGATTCCTTTGAAATGTTTCTTGATTATATAGGCATGGTATTTGGACCTATTTTTGGAATTATGATAACAGATTACTATTTGGTTAGAAAAAAACAGTATGCTGCAGAACAATTTGATGATGAAAAAGGTAAGTATTGGTATAAATCTGGATTTAACATTGTTACCATTAGTGTATGGATAATTTCTGTCATTATATTTTTATTTATGAAGAATTTACCTATGTTTACCAAAACCATAGGAGCCATTTATCCTATAATTATAATTTCGGCAGTTTTGTATTTTATAAGTAGTAAAATATTTTTAAAGAACAAATAATATAGGAAGGAAGCGCAGCATGTTAATTAAAAATGTAAGACTTAGAAGTAAAGATGGAATATATGATATTTTAATTGAAGACGGAGTTATAAAGGAAATTTCTAAAAATATAGGAAAAGAAGACAAAAACATAATTGAGGGGAATGGAAATTTAGCACTTCCACCCTTTGTTGAACCTCATGTTCACCTTGATACTACTCTAACTGCAGGAGAGCCAAAATGGAATATAAGTGGAACTCTTTTTGAAGGAATAGAAACTTGGGCACTTAGAAAGAAAATGCTTACGGAAGAAGATGTCATAAAAAGGGCTACAACTGCACTTAAATGGCAGATAGCAAATGGAATACAGTATGTAAGAACTCATGTAGATGTTACAGATCCAGATCTTACAGCATTAAAAGCTTTAATTAAAGTGAGAGAAGCAATGAAAGAATTTGTAGATATACAGATAGTTGCTTTCCCACAGGAAGGAATAAATTCTTTTCCCTGCGGATTAAAACTTTTAGAAGAAGCATTAAATCTTGGTGCAGATGTAGTAGGGGCTATTCCACATTTTGAATTTACAAGAGAATATGGAGTGGATTCTGTAAAAAAAGCACTGGAGCTTGCAGTAAAGTATGATAAGCTGGTTGATGTCCACTGTGATGAAATTGATGATGAGCAGTCTAGATTTGTGGAAGTAGTTGCAGCAGAGGCATATAAGTACGGAATAGGAGAAAAGGTTACGGCAAGTCACACTACTGCTATGCATTCTTATAATAATGCATATGCCTATAAGCTCTTTAGACTTTTAAAAATGTCAAATATAAATTTCATATCTAATCCTATAGTAAATACACATCTTCAAGGAAGATTTGATACTTATCCTAAGAGAAGGGGGATTACAAGAGTTAAAGAGATGATAGATGCAGACATTAATGTATGTTTTGGACACGATGATATATGTGATCCATGGTATCCAATGGGAACAGGTAATATGCTTCAGGTACTTCAAATGGGTATACACGTATGTCAGCTCATGGGATATGATCAGATTGTAAATTCTATTGATCTCATAACGAAAAATAGTGCAAAGACAATGCACATTGAAGACGATTATGGAATAAAGAAAGGAAATACTGCTAATCTCATTATACTGAATGGAAAAGATGAATATGATGTTATAAGAAAACAATCAGAGGTACTGTATTCTATAAGAAAAGGTAAAATACTCTCAAAAACAGAACCTAAAAAGACAGATATTTATGTGGATGGAAAAGAGAGAATTACCTTTGACATAAATAAGTAGCGGACATTTTTAAGTTAAGAACTCAACATATTAAGTTAAAATTTTATATGGATTTTAAAAATGTGAAGGTGTTATTGATAAGAAAAAATTTCCTTAGTTACTTGATTTATTTAACGGATTGCTTGGATAGTATTTATGTTTTAGGTCATACTACATTATGTAACTTATATATTGAAAGGGGGATTTAATTGTGAATACACCAAAAATGGAAGTTAAATGCGGCGTTGACTGTTGTTATTATTGGAAAAATGACTGTTGTAATGCTAAATCTTTGGAAGTTAACCCAATGCAAGGTAAGGACCCCGATACTAGTGATGATACTTGTTGCACAACATTCAAGCCATCTAAGTGAGAATTTTAGAAATAACTCCGGTTTAGGTTTAAACCGGAGTTATTTCTTTAGAAGTTTACCTATTAATATGGAGAGATAAAGAATGCTGTAAAGTCAATTATATATAGGTATTTAGTTATCATAAATATAATATTATACAATTATACTTATGATAAATTATGTGATATTATGGAAACATATCAAATATTAATGTTTTATGTCACTTATGGTGGCAAGATAGGGGGAAAAAATGATTATTAGTGCAAGAAATCAAATAGCAGGCAAAATTGAATCTGTTAAGGAAGGTGCAGTAAATGCAATTGTTACTTTAAAAACAGATGGAGGTGTTGCTATTACTTCTACTATTTCAATGTCAGCTGTAAAAGATCTTGGATTTGTTCCAGGAAAAGAGGCAACTGCTGTAATTAAGGCTACAGAAGTAATGATTGGAATAGGAGATATGAAACTCAGTGCAAGAAATCAAATAGCAGGTAAAATTGAATCTGTTAAGGAAGGTGCAGTAAACGCAGTTGTTACTTTAAAGACTGATGACGGAAACACAATTACTTCTACCATTTCAATGGCTGCAGTAAAAGATCTTGGACTTGCACCTGGAGTCAAGGCAAAAGCTGTTATTAAAGCTACATCTGTTATGATGGCTGTGTAAATTATATCAATGAATTTTACTTAGTGGGAGTGTTACAGTAGGTAGCCATCAGATAAAATTTTTACAAGCTACATAAACAGAGTTCTTGAGAATTTCAGAGATACAGAATGTGTATTAGAAATTCTCAAGAACATTATATTTTAGAGTTCATGACATATCTTTATAAAATCTTTCATAGCACTTGTCAATAACTTATTCTTGTGATATACAATAGTTAGTTTTCTATTAAAATCCATATCTTTTACTTTCAGTTCTTTTAGAGCACCTGAGACAATATGATCTTTGATTAGCTGAAAAGGTAATACTGCAATTCCAATATTGTTTTTGGCTGCATTAATTAGGGCTGTGGTGCTTGTACTTTCCCAATAGGGCTTAAAAAATAATCCAATTTCATTCATCCTTAGTTCAAATAGATTCCTGACACCTGAGCCCTTTTCTCTTAATAGGAGTCGTTCGTTGACTATATCATATGCAGTTACTTCCTTTTTTGAAAATAGATGATGCTTAGGATGGGCAACTACCACAATGTGATCATTATAAAAAACTTCTTCTACAAAATCGGATTTACTTTTAATTTCTTCAATAAGGGCAAGATCTAGTTCATTTTTCCTAAGCATTTCTGTGAGAATAGAGGACTTGTTTACATTTACCATAATTTCTGAATTTGGATATAACTTATTAAACTTTTTAATATATTTATGTATTAAAACAACACCAGCTGTATAGTTGGCTCCTATTATAAGTTTTTTTTGAAGAGAATTTTGCCTAAGGTCATCGCCGGCTTCATCAAAAAGCTTGATAATATGCTTAGCATATTGATATAATTTTTCCCCAGATGAAGTAATATATAATTTACGAGATAAACGTTCAAAAAGAATAACTTCATAATAATTTTCAAGTTCTTTAATGGCTTGGCTTATGGAAGGTTGAGTCATAAACAATTTATTTGCAGCAGAAGTCATATTTCCTTCCTCACATACAGTTATAAATATTTTTAAATGGCGTATCGTCATACTAATTACTCCTATTTCACAAAAATTGTGTAAAGTTTTTTAGATTATTTCATGTAGACATTTGTATGGTAGTATTATTTTATATACTTATATTAACATAAAAATACAAAAACAGCATTTCTGATACTGGTGATGTATCAATAATAGGAAGAATATTAAAATATTGCGAAGCAATTTATTTAGTTGAAAATTGAGAGTGGAAAGTGGAGAGTTAATGTGGATTTTTTTCCGTTACACTACAAAAAATCTTTAATTAAATTTTGCTATAGCTAAAAATCAACCTTCACTCTCAATTCTCAATTTTTAACTCTCAACTCAAAAAGCTTTGCTTCGTAATTTTTTCAAACTGTGAAAGTCTAGTTATTAAGCGTATAAATTATAAACTATCCATATAGTGCAGTTGCTTTTCTATTGAAATTTTAGCTGGTTCTATTGGTACGCTATTTCTTATACTGTCCCCCATAGGGCATGTTTTTTCAACAAATTCAACAAGTTCTCTTACTTTATTTTCCTGGGAATCAGTTCTTATGTTAACGTTAAATCTTATATCCTGATATCCAGATCTTGAGGTAGAAGAATCTGGAGATGAAGTTGAATCAATCTCACCTTCAACTTCTATTGATAAGTATTTTATATTTACTCCATATTTATTCGCATAGGATGCTATAGACATTGCCTGACATCCTCCTAAAGTGCATAATAAAAGTTGGGCAGGGTTCATACCTTTATTGGTGCCACCTGATTGTTTAGTTTTATCCAACAATACTTTAAATCCACCAGAATGTGCTTCTACTGCTATTCCATCTTTTTTTTCAACTACAGCTTTTACAGTTGTAAGTGGCATTAAAATCACTCCTTTCAAATATAGTATTTCAAAATAAAATTTAATTATTATAATGATTATAATTTGAAGAAGTATTATACTAAAAAGTATAATTTACATATAGGAAGTGGTATATTTGAAAATTGTAATATTAGATGGATATGTACTAAACCCAGGTGACTTAAGCTGGTCATCTTTAGAGAAGCTTGGAGATTTAACGGTGTATGACAAAACTATATTTGATAATAGTAATGATGATCTTATAATTGATAGGATTAAGGATGCAGAAATAGTATTTACCAATAAAACCCCAATATCTGAAAATGTATTCAAAAATTGTCCTAAATTAAAATATCTTGGAGTACTTGCAACAGGGTATAACGTTGTAGATATAAAGGCTTCAAAAAAATTTGGTGTCGTAGTGACAAATATTCCAAGTTACAGCACGGATGCTGTAGCACAAATGGCAGTATCACTTTTACTTGAACTCACAAATCATGTATCAATTCACAATAAGGCTGTAAAGGAAGGACAGTGGAATAAAATTGGAGAATGGTGTTTCTGGAAAAAGCCACTTATGGAATTAGGCAGTAAAACTGCAGGTATAATAGGATATGGAAAGATAGGGCAAGCAACTAGTAAGATAGTTCAGGCTATGGGAATGAAAGTACTTGCATATAATAGACATAAAAATAAGGTACTGGAGAGTGAAAACGTAAAGTATGCAGAGTTAAATGATGTATTTGAAAAATCAGATGTAATTTTCCTCCACTGTCCATTAACTAAAGAAACTAAGGGTATAATTAATAGTAAATCTATAGAACGTATGAAAGATGGAGTGATAATAGTAAATAATGCTAGAGGTCCTTTAATTGTAGAAGAAGATTTAGCTCATGCATTAAATAATGGGAAAGTATATGGTGCTGCACTGGATGTAACTTCTAGGGAGCCTATAGAAAAAGAAAGTCCTCTTCTAAAAGCAGAGAATTGTATAATTACTCCACATATTTCCTGGGCAGCAAAGGAAACAAGAGAGAGACTTCTAAATATTGCTGTGGAAAACTTAAAAAAATTTTTAGAAGGAAATCCTATAAATGTAATCATACTTTAGGTGGATTGCATTTATAATAATATTATGTTAAGGAGAAATTGATGGTGTCTAAAGTTGTAGAAAGATTTGTAAAGTATGTAAAGTATGATACTAGATCTGATGAAAATTCCACAACAGTTCCCACTACGCGGGGGCAATTAGAGTTAGCTAGGGAATTATCAAAGGAATTAAAGAATATTGGTATGGAAGATATCTGCTTGGATGAGTATGGATACATAATGGCAACACTTCCTGCGAACATTACTAAAGATGTACCAGTAGTAGGGTTTATTGCTCACATAGATACCCATCCTCAAGTTTCAGGTGCTAATGTAAAACCTAAATTTATAGAAGCCTATAATGGAGAAGACATAATTTTAAATGAGGGAAAAAATATAGTACTTTCTTCTAAAAAATTTTCAGAACTAAAAAATTATATAGGACAAACCTTAATTACATCAGATGGAACTACTCTTCTTGGGGCAGATGATAAAGCGGGTATAGCAGAAATTATTACTGCTGTAGAGTTTTTAATACAAAATCCTAAGATTAAGCATGGACCTATAAGAATAGCATTTACTACAGATGAAGAGGTAGGAAAAATAGGAGAATATTTTAATGTAGAAAAATTCAAGGCTGATTTAGCCTATACGATAGATGGAGAATCTATTGGAAGTTTAAAATATGAAAATTTTAATGCAGCAAGTGCGAAAATAACCATAAATGGCAAAAATACCTATACCGGAGAAGCTAAAGGGAGAATGATGAATTCATTGAGAATTGCAGCAGAGCTTATGAGTATGTTTCCGGAAAAAGAGACTCCTGAAAATACAGAGGGAGTTGAAGGTTTTTATCATCCTTCATTTATTAACGGAAAGGTAGAAAAGACAGAAATCCATTATTTGATAAGAGATTTTGATAATAAAAATTTTGAAAAAAGAAAAAATTTTATTTCTAATGTAGTACAAACTATAAATAAAAAATATGGTAAAGACACAGTAATGCTTGAAATAACTGAGCAGTATAGAAATATGAAAGAAAAAATTGAACCGGAAAAATATATTGTGGATATAGCTATTCAAGCTATGAAAGAAGTAAATGTATTTCCAGATGTAACACCACTAAGGGGAGGAACAGATGGAGCTAAGTTATCTTATATGGGACTTCCCACACCAGATATATTTAATGGTGTTCATAATATCCACAGCAAATATGAATATATCTCAACTTATTCTATGGAAAAATCTGTAGAAGTGATATTAAAAATAATTCAATTATTTACAGAAACATAAAAAGCGTTTGGGAGCAGAGAAAAATGTTATTAAATTATAAGTACAATAATACTAAATTTTTAATTCCAAAAAAGAAATGTAAGATTATAGACAGAGAAAAGGTTTTAAGTAAGCTAGATGAAGTTTTGAAAACTAAGCTTACAATTATATCTGCAGCAGCAGGGAGTGGAAAAACTACTTCTGTTATTTCATGGATATGCTCAAGAAAATTAGATAATAATACAGTATGGATTTCTTTAGATGAAAGGGACGACAATTTAGATATTTTTTGGAGATCAATTAGTACAGCTATTGAAAAGTTTAAGAACAATGATACAAATTGTAAAGAAGAAGACTTTATTCAAGACCAAGACATATCAAGTGAATCAGCAGTAAACATGGTATTAGCTAGCATTTCATCTGTAAATAAGGACTTAATACTTGTAATAGATGATTTACATTTTGTGAAGAATGAAGACATACTTGTGGAAATAAAACACTTTATTGAGGGTATTTCTGATAATATTCATATTATAATAACTAGTAGGACAAAGCTAAACATAAATATTTCTAAACTAAGGTTGGATGGAGAAGTAACGGAGATAAATAAAGAAGACCTTAGTTTTTCATTAGAAGAGACGGATGAGTTTATAAAAGCCAATATGGAAATTACAATGCCAAAGGAAAGTGTGCAAATATTAAATAAGTATACAGAAGGCTGGATAGCAGGAATTCAAATGGTTGTATTGTCTATAAAAGAAAGAAAAAATGTAACGGAAATGAATGAAAAATTTATTGGAAGTAATAAGTATATTCAGGATTATTTCTGTGAAGAGATTTTTAATAGGCAATCAGAAGAAATTAAAGATTTTTTATTAAAAACGTGTATTTTAGATGAATTAAATATTGAGTTATGCAATGCTGTCAGGTGTATGAAAAATAGTCAGCAAATTTTAGAAAAAATATATGATAAAAATTTATTTATTAACAGATTAGATTACGATGGAAAATTATTTAAATATGATGTACTTTTTAAGAAATTTTTAATGAGTAAAGCAAATGTTATAAATAGGGAAGAAATGCGTGAAGCTAGCAATAAGGCCGCTAAGTGGTATGAAAATAAGGGACGCATAAATAATGCAGTAAATCAGTTTATAAGCACAGAAAACTATGAGCAGGCAATAGAACTAATTGAGGACAAATGTATTAAAGAAACGTTTACAAATAAATATTTTTATGTAGAAAATTGGTTAAAAAATATACCACAAGATATTATTGTAAAAAATGCTAGATTTTGTATCATATATGTGTATACATACATATATGACGATGCTAGGTATAAGAAATATTTAGAGTTTACAAAAAAAGCGCTGCAAAACTGTATTGATGAAGATTACAAGAAAGAATGCTTAGGTATATTGTACATTATTAGAGGGGATAAAAGTTATATCGAATCAGATTATAAAAAAAGTATAGAATATTATGAAAGTGCGTTGAAGTATTTAGAAAAAGACATGTTTTGGCATACAATAATAAATCTAAAATCAGGTATAGTATATTTTTATCTAAAGGATTTTGTTTTAGAAGAAAAGTTTTTTCATGAATCAATAATTTTAAGTCAATCCTATAAGGATAATACTTTATATTTAATGACTAATAGAATAATTATTTTTGAAAAGTTACTTAAAGGGGAATTAACCGAATGCGAAAGTATATGTAATACTTGCTTAAATAGCACTATAAGTAATGATTTAGAAAAATCTTCACTGATGTCAATTTTTTATGTAGTATTAGCACTAGTTTATTATGAAAAAAATTATATTATAAAAGCAGAGGAGTACGTATTTAAGGGATTAGAACTTGTTGAAGAATGGGATTTTTATACGGCATTTATAGGGTATTATGTGCATTCTGGAGTAGTCCTTAAAAAGAATAAGAAGAACCAAAAGAGTGAATTAAATAAGATTTATGAAAAAGTACAACAATTATCTAAAAAATATAAGAACAATAAGTTAGCTGATAAATACTATTTTTATAAATTAAAAGATAAATTCAAAGTATTGGAAATGGAGAGGCTTATAGAGTATGGCAGAATTAAATGTGTAGAAAAGTATATTGCAAAAAGGAATTTTAAAATTTCAGAAGAACTTGTTGTGTTTTCTAAAATACTCATGTGTAAAGGAAAAAATGAAGATGCATTAATGTTATTAAATAAGATTTTAGCTTCTAATAAAGAAAAAGATAACAAGAATTTAATTATAAGAGCCTATATTTTTAGATCAGAAATTCTTTCACAAAAGGATCAATACGAAAATGCCACAAAGGATTTAAGACAAGCTTTAATAATTGGATATAAGAATGGTTTTGTCAGGTTATTTTTAATAAATCAGACAAAGTCAAGAAAAATCTTGATAAAAACTATTAAATCTATGAAATTTAACAAGGATTATTATGAAATGGGAGAGTATTTAAATAAAATACTAAGTTTGTATTCGACTAAGGAAGATAGCCAAATAATAAGTAAAAGAGAAAGAGAAGTGTTAATGTTAATAGAAAAAGGAGCCAAAAATTCAGAAATAGCAAAGAGACTATTTATTACAGAAAGTACTGCTAAAAGTCATATATTAAACATATTTAGCAAACTGAGTGTGCGAAATAGAATTGAAGCTGTAGCTAAGGCAAAAGAGATAGGGATTATTTAAGAGAAGGTTATTTGAAAAGTTTTATATAAGAAACTTTTTAAATAACCTTTTTAAATATATAATCATCCTAAAGTATGATTAGCTAAATGATAAAATTCATCCTACCTAGTAATACTTTAGGATGATTATTATACTTTGAAAAAGTGATACAGTATATATGTATATATAGTTTTGACAAATTGGAGATATTATAAGGAGGATTAACATGTCTAAGGTTTTAGAAAAATTTACTAAATATATAAAATTTGATACTAGTTCAAATGAAGAAATGAATACGGTCCCTACTACGCAAGGACAGATGGTGCTGGCAAAAGAATTGTCAAAAGAGTTAAAGAAAATAGGAATGAGAGAGGTTTCAGTAGATAAAAATGGATACGTAATGGCATCGTTACCATCTAATATTAATAAAGAAGTTCCTACTATAGGATTTATTGCACATATGGACACAAGTCCAGAAGTTTCAGGAATGAATGTAAATCCTAAATTTATTGAAAACTATGATGGTAAGGATATAGTTTTAAATGGAGAAAAAAATATTGTTCTTTCTCCAGAGAATTTTCCAGAATTAAAAGATTATGTTGGGAAAACACTTATTACTACAGATGGGACTACTCTTTTAGGTGCTGATGATAAAGCAGGGATTGCTGAGATTATTACTGCTTTAGAAACTTTAATAGAAAATCCAGAAATTAAGCATGGAAACGTTAAAGTTGCGTTTACACCAGATGAAGAAATTGGAAGAGGACCAGATCATTTTGATGTTGAAAAATTCAATGCAAATGCAGCTTATACGGTAGATGGAGGATCTCTTGGAGAATTGGAATATGAAAATTTCAATGCTGCAAGTGCAGAAGTAATTATTAGTGGAATAAATGTTCATCCAGGAAGTGCAAAAGGAATAATGATAAATTCGATGCTTATTGCTGGAGAATTTATGAGTATGCTTCCACAAAATGAAACTCCATCAACCACAGAAGGTTATGAAGGCTTTTATCATATAGTTTCACTTAACGGTGGAGTAGAGCAAACAAAGCTTGAATATATAATAAGAGACTTTGATGAGAAAAATTTTGAAAAAAGAAAACAATTTATAACTGGTGCTGCGGAAAGTTTAAACAAGAAATATGGCAAAAGTATAGTTAAAATTGAAATAAAAGACCAGTATAAAAATATGAAGGAAAAAATTGAGCCTGTAAAACATATAGTTGATATTGCTTTTGAAGCGATGAAATCGGTGGATGTGGTTCCAAAAGTTCAACCTATAAGAGGTGGTACAGATGGAGCTAGCTTATCTTTTAAAGGACTTCCTACACCAAATATATTCACTGGAGGACACAATTTCCATGGTAAGTTTGAGTACATACCCGTGTATTCTATGGAAAAAGCTGTAGAAGTAATACTTAAAATAGTCCAGTTATACGGGAAAATGTAATCAATAAATTAATAAAGGGGGAGAAAAATGGAGTCAACTGAGAAAAAACAAAAAAAGATGACGTTAATAGCACTAGTATTAATGATCTTTACATCAGTATTTGGATTCACTAATATACCCAGAGCATTTTATTTAATGGGTTATGGTGCAATTCCCTGGTATATTTTATCTGCAATAACTTTTTTTATTCCTTATGCATTTATGATGGCAGAATATGGAGCAGCATTTAAAAATGAAAGAGGGGGAATCTACTCGTGGATGGAAAAGTCCGTTGGAGCTAAATATGCCTTTATAGGAACATTCATGTGGTATGCTTCTTATGTAATTTGGATGGTTAATATATCTTCAACAATATGGGTACCGTTTTCAAATGCGATATTTGGAAGTGACAAAACGCCAACCTGGTCACTATTAGGATTAAATTCCACTCAGGTCTTAGGAATATTGGGTATATGCTGGATCTTAGTTGTAACATTAACAGCATCTAAGGGATTGGAAAAAATAACAAAAGTAACATCAGTAGGCGGTACTGCAGTAGCACTACTTAATATTGTATTATTAATTGGAGCAGTAATTGTATTAATAGGAAATGGTGGACATTTAGCTCAGCCAATTGTATCATCAGCTGCTTTTACACAATCACCAAATCCTGACTATCAAAGTGGTATTAGTGTATTGGCATTTTTAGTATTTGCGTTATTTGCTTATGGTGGAATAGAAGCAGTAGGAGGATTGGTAGACCAAACTGAAAAAGCAGAAGTAACATTTCCAAAAGGTGTTACTGTAGCAGCAATAATTATTGCCATAGGATATGCTGTAGGTATATTTTTGTGCGGCATATTTACTAATTGGAAAGAAGTGTTAGCACTAAAAGGTGTGCACATGGGCAATGTTGCTTATGTAGTAATGCAAAACTTAGGATATCAAATAGGACAAAGTCTTGGATGTAGTCAAGCAACTTCATTGACAATAGGAGCTTGGACAGCTAGGTATGCAGGGTTATCCATGTTTTTAGCATTGTCAGGAGCATTCTTTACATTATGTTATTCACCACTAAAACAATTAGTGGAAGGTACACCAAAGAAATTATGGCCAGGAAAAATGGCTGAAATTAAAGATGGAATGCCTAAAAATGCTATGTGGGTTCAATGCATATTTGTAGTGGCATTTATAGCACTAGTATCTTTTGGAGGAGATGCAGCATCTAAATTTTTTAATATATTAATAAAGATGACTAATGTAGCAATGACTGTCCCATATATGTTTTTATCAGCTGCATTTATTGCTTTTAAAAAGAAAACAGAAATCAAAAAACCTTTTGAAGTTTTTAAAAGTTATAGATGGACATGTATTGCTACAGTAGTAGTTACTTTTACAATAGGGTTTGCTAATTTCTTTACAATAATAGAACCAGCAGTACATGGAAATTTAAAAGATACAATATGGATGATTATAGGTCCAGTATTTTTTACTATAATTGCTTTATTGATATATGGGTCATATGAAAGAAAAAGTAAAAAAGAATTGCAATAATATTTTAATTTTCAAAATTTCATAGGGGTAAATAGTTAACCAGGGTGCACGACCCTGGTTTTTACTATTAAGGCATTTTCAAAGAAATAGCAAGTCAGTATGCTAGCCTATTTTTTATTTCAAATGCCTAAGCATATTTATTGGACTTGTTGGACTTAAAAGATTTTTTATTTTACTATAAGGCAATTCAATTTCAAAAATTCCATAGTAGTAAGGCGTGTATTCGTAAACTTGGTAATAAAGTACTAGCGAATTAGGAGTAAGGTAATACTCTTGATTTGGAGTTATACCTTTGTACTCATTTATCAGTGTAATGTTATTGTCCTTAATATATTGATTAGCAAGTTCATTTAAGAAACCTACATAATAGATTTTAGGGTTAAATAAATCGCTGAAGGTGTATATTTGTCCTGTATTAACGTTTAATGTTATGGAAGAATAAGCTGTAAATCCGTGAGCAGCTTTATTTACATAAGTATACATATTAAATAGTATACTTAAAAGACCGTTTTTATTTAACATTACGTCATAAGTACCTAAAATTTCATTAAAATCTATTTTTTCTGGGAATAAGACTTGAGATGTAAAAAGTTTACTTACTTCATTTATAATAGAAGTATTTATCCTATTTATTATTTGATCCTTATTTGGATTTGGTATGAATGGATAGCTTATGCTAAATTTTTCAGGTGATATCTTTGCTGTATTTAATATAACCCCGCTGCTGGACTCATTTCTGAAAAAACATTTAGCAAATGGACAGATATTTTTTGAAATATTATAATTATGTGGCATTTGTACCCTCTCAATAATAGTTTTTATAGTATAATTTATTTATTAAGTGGTAAAAGTGTTCTTCTTAAGTATGTTTTAAGGAAGTGATAATTTGGATGCATTTATAGCTAGACAGCCGATATTTAATAAAAAGGAAAGGGTTGTAGCTTATGAATTACTTTATAGGGATAGTTTTGAAAATTACTATAATGGAAGTGATGAAGATAAAGCTACTTGTAATGTCATAGCAAACGTTTTTTCTCTCGCTGGAGTAGATAAAATTACATGGGGTAAAAAGGCGTTTATTAATTTCCCTAAAAATCTTATAACGGATGATATTATTCCAATGTTACCTAAGAATGTAGTAATTGAAATACTTGAAACCGTTGAGCCGACTCCAAGAGTAGTGAATGCGTGTAGATATTTGAAAGAGTGTGGCTATACACTTGCACTTGATGATTTTATATTTGATAAAAAGTACATAGAATTATTGGATTTGACAGATATAGTTAAAGTGGATTTTAAGATGGCAAGATATGAAAAGAAGTTTATATTAAATAATACTAAAAACAATAATATTAAATTCTTAGCTGAAAAAGTTGAAACGCAAGAAGACTATAATAAAGCAAAAAATTTAGGATATGACCTTTTTCAGGGATATTTTTTTAGTGAGCCAACTGTAGTATCAACTAAAGATATTCCAAAGGAAAAGTTAATATATGTAGAAATACTTTCTGAATTAAGTAAAAAAAATGTAGATATTGTAAAGTTAAAATCACTTGTAATAAAAGATTTATCTATAGTATATAAATTTTTAAAAATTATAAATTCATGTATGTATGGGCTTAAAAGTAAAATTGTTTCACCTCATCAAGCAATAACCTATCTTGGTGAAGTAGAATCTTGCAAATGGCTTTATGTTATAGTTTTAGGAAGTATGGGATCATATAGGTCAAGTGAGATAGTAAGGGCATCTCTTGTAAGGGCTAAATTTTGTGAAAGAATTGGATCAAGGTTATACCCTGATGATTTGGAAAAGCAGTATAATTTCTTTATAGTAGGTATGCTTTCTATGCTTGATGTAATACTTGAAAGGAATATGGAAAGTCTATCAGGTGAACTGTTTTTAGAGAAGGATGTAAGAGAAGCTTTAATTGGAAAAAATAACAAATATAAGGAAGTTCTTAATTTAATAATTTCCTACGAAAGGGCTAGATGGGATGAATGTACAGAATTTTCAAAGAAGTTAAATATAGATATAAGTACAGTTGTGAAAGAATACATTTTTGCATTGAATTGGGCTAATATAATATGACATAATGGGGAGTTGAGTGGAAAACTAGACTTCCACTTTCCTAAAATCATGTTGACAATGTAAACTTAGAGATGTATTATATATTTAAAAGTTGACACTGTAAACATAATAAGGAGGTATTTAAATCTATGAAAATATTAGTTATAAATGACAGTCAAAATGAAGATAAGCTTGGAAAGAAAATAAGAGAGAGAACTGTGAAAATGCTTAAAAGTCAAAAAATTGAATTTAAAGATTACAATTTAAATCTAGAGGATTTACACCATTGTATTGGTTGCTTTAACTGTTGGATTAAAACGCCGGGCATTTGTGTATTTGATGACCTGGGAAGAAATATATGCGAGGATTTTATAAAAAGTGATGTTGTATTGTATGTAGGCCCAATAAAATATGGATGTTACAGTTCTGTTATAAAAAGATCACTGGATAGGCAAATACCTAATATACTTCCGTTTTTTGAAGAAGTGAATGGAGAAATGCATCATTCACCACGTTATGACAAGTATCCAGAACTAGTTGCTTTAGGATATGGTGAAGATGTTTCTAGTGAAGAAGAAGAAACTTTTAGTTCTCTTGTTACAGCTAATGGGATAAATCTTCAAAAAAGTGGAGCAAAAGCTTATGTGTGCAAAAACGATGTTGATATAGATGAATATATAAATAATTTTGAAATCTATTTAGAAGAAAGAGAGGTTAGGTAAAGTGAAAAAAGTATGTTTTGTAAATGGAAGTCCTAGAGAAAGTGGAAGCACTTCAGCTTATTTTATAGGAGAAATACAAAAATTAATTAAAGATAATGATATAGAAACTCAGTGTGTTTATGCAATTAAAGATTTAAAATCAGGTAAGATAGCTCAAAGTTTTGAAAAAATTATAAGCTCAGACAGCGTAATATTTGTTTTCCCACTTTATGTTGACAGCATACCATCTAATTTTATTGATTTTTTATGGAAAATTGAAAATTATATAAAAGAAAATGAGATTGATAAAAATGAACTTCCATGCTTATATGCTATTATAAATTGTGGATTTGTAGAAGGCATTCAAAATAAAAATGCTGTAAATATAATTTATAACTTTTCGAAAAAGACAGGCTTTGACTTCAAGTTTGCAATAGGTATAGGCGGAGGAGAGTTTGTAAAAGGTACAAGGGATATAATACCAATTGAAAGTGATATAAAAAGAGACATATATCTAGCACTTTGCAAACTTAAAGATAGCATAGAAAGTGGCAGAGAGGACGATGAAAAAGGAGTATTCGTAAGCCCTAAAGTGCCTAGATCACAATTCATACTTAATGGAAATAACGGATGGGTAGAAATGGTCAAAGAAAATAATGTGACAAAAGAAGATCTTTTAAAAAAGGCATATTAAAAATGAATGAGATATCTCGCTTAGAAAGTATTTTCTATTTTGAGATATCTCATTTTTCGTAATAAAATTTGTATATTAGACAGGTTCTACTATAATGTAATATATGTACTTAAATTTAGCTATATGCTTTAGAAAGGTGAAAATTACAAAATGGAGAACTTAATATACAGTTTAAATGCTACAGTACCGGTGTTTTTAGTTATTGTGGTAGGATATGTGTTAAAACAAATAGGAATGTTGAATGATAATTTCATAGAAATAGCTAATAAATTTAACTTTAAAGTTACTTTACCGATATTATTATTAACTGACATTGGATCAACTAATATAATTAAAAATTTTGATGGAAAGTACATATTGTTTTGTGCAGTAGTCACATCTATTTGTTTCTGGTCAATTTGGTTTTTTACTAAAAAATTTATGAAAGATTCTTCTATGACGGGAGCTTTTGTACAAGCATCTTTTCGTGGAAGTGCATCTATACTGGGAATTGCCTTTATTCAAAATATTTATGGAAATGCGGGAATGGCTCCTATGATGATTATAGGAGCTGTTCCACTTTACAATATATATTCTGTTATTGTACTTACTTTTGAAAGTGAAGACAACAGAGGAGGAAAAGATAGTATAAAAAAGGCATGTATCAATATTATAAAAAATCCCATTATCATTGGAATTTTGCTAGGAATGATAGTATCACTATTAAATATTCATTTTCCTAAAATAATAGACAAAACACTCAAAAATTTTGCAGTTATGGCATCTCCTTTGGCACTTGTAACTATTGGGGCTGGCTTTGAAGGAACAAAAGCCCTTGCAAAGATAAAACCAACTTTAGCAGCTTCCTTTATAAAACTGGTAGCTCAAGCTGCTGTATTTTTGCCACTAGCAGTATATTTGGGATTTAGAAATCAAGAACTTGTTGCTTTAATTATCATGCTTGGTTCTCCAACTACAGTAAGCTGTTATATAATGGCAAAGAATATGAACAATGATGGTGTTTTGACTTCAAGCATCGTTGTAGCAACTACTTTATTATCAGCGTTTACTCTAACTTTTTGGATTTTTCTATTAAAGAGCTTTAAATTTATTCTATAATTTGTTTTTAAATGGATTGGTGGAGGACATAACCTCCGCCAAATTAATAATCTAATCTTCAAATTTAAATAATTCTTCCACAGAAGTATTGAATACTTTTGCGATGTCCATTGCCAGTTTAAGTGATGGATTATATCTACCATTTTCAAGGTGAACAATGGTTTCTCTTCTTACCCCTATTAATTCTGCTAATTCACTTTGTTTCATATTCATTTTTTCTCTATATTCTTTTACTTTTGTTTTTAGAGTTGGCATATTATATACCTCGCATATCAATTACACAGAAAATAATTGCCCGCAGGATAGTTAATGCTACGATACCTGCAGCAATCAAGTAGCCTGTCATTATGCCGCTTGGGGTTATAAATGCTGATGGAAGTAAAATGCCGGCCATAAATAAATAAGAAAGTTTTAGACAAATAGAATCTGTTTTATTAAGGGTTTCTTTTGCAAATTCATCAAAAATCTCTGAATTCCCTTTGAGTAGTGCCAAAAATACAAGTGTGAGTCCCAGCAATAAATATTCTATTAGTGTATGAATGGGTTTGAAAGTGAGACTTACACTCATCCAATAATACATGAGAAATAATAAAGCCGGGATTATTTTAGCACTAATCCAAATTCTTAAACTAATTTTTTTATCTTTCATAATATAGTCTCCTTTATGTGATATATTTATAACTTGTGTTATAAATATATCACATATTTTTTTTAAAATCAAGTAAAAAGTGAATTATTTGTAACTTTATTAAATATTAAAAAGCCAATGCTTGATTAAGCATTGGCTTTGAATTTTATATTTATATCCAAAATATCGGTGCTTTAATTTTGACACCTATCTCTCGATAGGTGGGTGTTCTCACAGATGTATCTATCGCTTTTAATGCGTTAAAAGGACTCATAAAAAAGTACATATCCTCATCTAAATTTGAACTCCCGATGTTTAAATGTAGGTTCAAAATAAAAGCTTAACGTGTATTTCAGAAGTTGTACACTATAAAATTCATAATAAAAAGAAAAATCATTAACTAGAAATGTAGTCGTTTTCCTTTTGTGAGATTATAATAACATATTTAAGTTATCATTGCAAGTAGATAATATATGGTAGATTAATGAAGTAATAGAGGATATATCTGATAATATTTTTATTCCTGACAATTATTAGTTAGGTAACTAAATTGTTATTGACAATATGGAAAGTCAATGATATTATAAAAATAAGTTAGTTAACTAACTAAATGTATTGGAGGGATGTTGAATGGAACGCGAAGAAGCAATGAAATTATTTATAGAATTACACCGTTTAGGAAGACAAATGCACCGTTTTTCACATAAAATTTCTCATGGAGGAAATCACTTTATGGGAGGACAATCAAGAATGCTTACTATTGTTGCAGAAAATGAAGGTATTACTCAACGACAGCTTGCTGAAATCATGGATGTGAGACCTGCATCAATGACTGTGATGATAGGCAAGATGGAATTATTTGGACTTATTGAGCGTAAGCAAGATGCTAAAGATCAAAGAGTTATGCATATTTATATTACAGATAGTGGAAGAAAAGCCGAGGAGGAATCAAGAATTTCTACTCAACAGTTAGTTGGGTCCCTATTTCAAAGCCTTTCCGATGAAGAAGTAAAACAAATGCTTATGATTACTGAAAAATTATCTAAATCCCTTAATGAAGGTGACTCAGGTGATTTACAATGTAGACTTCATGATCATCATAGACATCATGGATTTCATAAATATTATCATGAGTCAGATGACAATCTTAAGCATTTGTTTAGGAATCTTTAAGGAAAATTTTAGATATGATACCACAGGAAATTCAAGAAAAAATAAGGTCTATAATTCAGAAAAAGGGATGCAAATTAACAAGTCAAAGGAGTGCAGTATTGAAGGCTTTTTTTGAGAAAAATTATGAACATATGACTGTTGAAGAGGTTCATTATTTTTCAAAAAGTTATTGTAGTAAGATTGGAATTGCCACTGTATATAGGTGTATACTTTATTTTGAAAAAATTGGTGTGCTGAGAAAAATTGAAACTAATGAGAAGTATGGAAGATATGAATTGGTAATTCCAGATGAAGAATTTGAGCATCCACATTTAGTTTGTGTAAAATGTGGAAAAATAATTGGAGCCTTTGATAGTGAAATTTTAAAAGAATTGGACAAACAGAAAAAGTTTATTGAAAATATATATGACTTTAAAATTAACAGCCAGAGTAATATTTATTATGGAATTTGTGAAGCATGTAAAGGTTCATGATAGTTTGGTTTACAAGAAATAGTTAATATAGTAATATAATATTATTCAAAGAGGGGGCTAAGTATATGAAATATTATGTGGCTGATGCTTTTACGGATGAAGTGTTTAAGGGAAATCCGGCAGGGGTATGTGTATTAGATAAATGGCTGCAGGATGATATAATGCAAAAAATTGCAGCAGAAAACAATTTGTCAGAAACAGCTTTTGTAGTTAAAGGTGAAAATAAAAATGAATATGAACTAAGGTGGTTTACGCCAAAGGCAGAAATAGATTTATGTGGACACGCTACACTGGGGACTTCCTATGTTGTTTCCAATTATGTAGATGTTGGAACAGATAAAATGATATTCCATACTGTAAGTGGAATACTTGAAGTCAATCGTAAAAGTGATTTATATGAAATGGATTTCCCTACAAGAGAGCCTAAAAAAGTTCAAATACCAGAAACAATTTCGGATATCATTGGGGTGAAACCTATAGAAACATATTTATCAAGGGATTTATTTGTAGTAGTTGAAACAGAAGAGCAGGTTAAAAATTTAGTTCCTAATTTTTCTAAAATGATAGAATTAGAAGATGGCTCAGGGGTTATCGTAACTGCGAAGGGCAGTGATGTTGATTTTGTATCCCGCTGTTTCTATCCCAAATTTGGTGTAAATGAAGATCCCGTAACAGGCTCTGCGCACAGCAATTTAATACCCTTTTGGTCAAAAAGATTGAATAAAGATAAGATGATAGCAAAACAGTTGTCAAAACGCGGCGGAACATTATATTGTGAATTTTGTGGTGACAGGGTTAAAATAAGTGGAAGAGCTTCACTATATATGGTGGGAAATATAAACATATAGTTTAAATTAGAAGGATAGTTTTATGATATTAAGTGTAAGCAGAAGAACAGATATACCAGCTTTTTATAGTGATTGGTTTTTCAATAGAATGAAGGAAGAATTTGTGTTAGTCAAGAATCCGTTTAATTCAAAGCAAGTGAGTAAAGTGATTTTAAATCCTAAAATAATAGATTGTATAGTATTTTGGACCAAAAATCCTAAAAAAATGATAAAGAGATTGGATGAAATTAAGGAATATAATTATTATTTCCAATTCACTTTAAATTCATATGATAAGACACTAGAGACAAATGTTCCAGAGAAAAAATATTTGATAAACACATTTATAGAATTATCAAAACGAATTGGTAAGGATAGAGTTATATGGAGGTATGATCCTATAATATTAACGGATAAGTTTACAAGGGATTACCATTATAAGTGGTTTAAATATCTTGCGAAAAGATTATGTCCATATACAAATAAGTGTGTTATCAGTTTCTTAGATTTATACAGGAAATCAGAGCGAAATTTAAAAGAAATAAACATTTTACAGATAGATAAGGACGATATGTTTGAGTTAGCAGAGAAATTTTCAAAAATAGCTTTTAAATATAATATGACTATTGAAACTTGTTCCGAGGAAATAGATCTATCAAAATTCAATATTAAGCATGGAAAATGTATAGATGATAGATTGATTTCTAAGATAGCTGGGGAAAAGCTATCTATAGATAAAGATCCAAATCAGAGGAAAGTTTGTGGATGTGTAAAGAGCATTGATATAGGAGCTTATAATACATGTAATCATGGTTGTTTATACTGCTATGCAAATTTCAATAGAGATGCTGCTGAAAAGAATTTATTGAAGCATAATAAAAAGTCTCCTCTACTGATTGGTGAGCTATGTGGAGATGAAAAGATTATAGATAGAAAGATGAAATCATATAGAGATAGTCAGTTATCTTTTTTATAAAAAATAGGATTATAATGTAATTGTATTGATGTGAGTTGATACAATTATTTTTATTTACATATGAAGAGGAGAAATGTAATGTAGTCTAAATAAACATCTATTTTATGGTATAATTTCACTGTATGAGGACGATAATTTGAGCGGAGGAATAAAAAGTGAATGAAAAAATACTTTTAGTAGATGATGAAAAGAGCATTTTAGATGTACTGACTTATGCATTAAAAAGAGAAGGATATTTAGTAGAAAGAGCTTATGATGGAAAGGAAGCACTTCATAAAGTAGATATTTTTAATCCGCACATAGTAATTTTGGATTTAATGCTCCCTGTAATGAATGGATACGATGTTTGTAAAAAGTTAGAAAACAAAAATATTGGGATTATCATGCTTACAGCAAAAGAAGATATTGTGGACAAGATACTTGGTCTTGAATTTGGAGCAGATGATTATATGACGAAACCCTTTGATATAAGGGAACTTCTTGCAAGAATCAAGTCACTTGTAAGGAGACTTAATAAAACTATTGATGAAAAAAAGAATATTGGTGTCATAAAAATAAATGATCTTATTATTAATAAGAAAAAGAGAACTGTAAGTATAAAGAATATTTTGATAGAGCTTACTTCTATGGAATTTGACCTGCTGTATTTGCTCCTTTCAAATCCAGGCATAGTATATTCTAGAGAACAGCTTTTAAATATAATATGGAATATGGATTATGTTGGAGGAACACGAACTGTAGATACACACATTCAAAGAGTAAGGAAAAAGTTAGGTGATAGTTATCAGGATTTAATACAAACCGTTTATGGTATTGGATATAAAGGGGTTGACGAATTATTTGAAGGTGGGAATTAAATTCAAGCTCATATCTTTTACAGCTTCACTTTTATTAATTGTAATATCATTTTTGAGTTTTTTGGTGCTTAATGGAATAAAAAGTTATCAGAATAAAGAAACGCAGGCGATTTTATTTAAGCAAAAGGATATATTTGAAGAATACTTTAGTGAACGCATGAGTTTGAATAAAAATACTAATTATGATGACAGCTTAGCTAGAGGTAGTATTTTTAATAAAGCATGGTTGAGAACTATACCGGCAAATATATATAACACAAAAGGTGAACTACTTTCAGGGTTTAAGACAGATGCAAAGCTAAATGAAAATAATGAGAAAAAAATTATGATAGATTATGCAATTAAAGGCAAAGTATCTTATAGAGAAATTAATGATGTAATATATTTCTATTCACCCATTAAATATAAGGGCAATACAGCAGCAATTTTAGAACTGGAATATTCAATTAGAGAAAATAAATTATTTTATAGTGATATAGAAAAATTGTTTTATGGTATAGGTTTTTTGGCTCTGGTGCTTGGTATATTTGTAGGAATCTTTTATTTTTCCAGGCTAACTAGAGACATATATGAAATGAAAGATTCAGTAGAAAACATTCAAAAGGGTGAATTTAGTAAAGTACATAAGGTAAATCGAAATGATGAATTGGGAGAATTGAGCAGTGGTCTTATATTTATGAGTAATACTATAGAACAAAATATTGAGGACCTTAAAGTTGAAAGGGATTCTTTAAATGCAGCTGTGGATAAATTAAAAAAAATGGACAAGCAACAAAAAGAGTTTATAGGAAATGTAACTCATGAATTCAAAACTCCAATTACCAGCATAAAGGCCTATGCAGATGTGATTGGAATGTACACGGATGATTTAAAATTAATTGAAGAAGGTACTTTAAGTATATCAAAAGAATGTGATAGGCTTTCGGGCATGGTAGATAATATATTGAGCTTATCCGCCCTTGAAAAATATGATTTTGAAATTGAAAAAAATGAAGTTAATTTAAAGAAAATATTGAATGAAATATGCAAAACAATGATGGCAAAAGTCAAGAAAAATAATTTGATTTTAAAATATGATGCAGGGGATATTGTTGTTAATTTAGATGAGGACAGCTTAAAGCATATTCTAATTAATTTAATTGATAATGCTATAAAATATAATAGACAAGGTGGCAGTATATATATTGAGTGTTATAAAAATGATAAAGACAAGATAACTATAAGTGTCGAAGATACTGGTATAGGTATGAGTGAAGAAGTGCTTTCCAAAATTTTTGAACCTTTTTATAGAGCTGATAAACACAGGAGTCGTGAAACAGGAGGAGCTGGACTTGGACTAGCTTTAGTTAAAAAGCTAGTTGAAAAACAAGGAGGAACCATAAAGGTAAATTCTAAATTAAATGAGGGTACTATTTTTTACGTTGAATTTTCAACATAAAGTTTACAAGATTGTGACATCTATTTATAATTTTGTGAACAAGTTTTGATAACATGAATTTATCCGATGACTACCTGCTCTAATACTCCCACGCACTCTGTGAAAGCGGCTATCACCAAATCAAAGATTTGAGATATCTGCTTTTCTCCAAGTGGAAGTAAAGAGCAGCTACGTCCCTGGATAACGATTTCTAAGCATCAGGTGGAGTCAAAACTCCATCTGATGCCAAGAACTCTGTTTATTAAGAAAAAGGAGGAAAGTTCAATGTTGAGTAAAAAGGTTTTATCTCTGATTTTGGCTGTAGGAGTTATAGGAGGTGTAAGTGCAGTTCAATTAAATCATCATGTAATTGCTAAATCTAAACAGGACATAAAAGTAACAGCATATAAACCTTCTGCTAAAGTCAATGAAAACGGGTACCAGATTGATAAATATGAAAATATTGAAAGTACTGCATGGCTTAATGAAAATGAAGTGTTGACTTTAAGTAGAAAAAGTGAATTTAAAAATCCTGATTCAACTAGAATGATAAGATATTGCAGCATTTATAATTTGAATACAAAAAGTTCTAAAGATTTTAAGAATGCAAATATAGATGAATTTTTAGGAGTATCGCCAGATAAGAAATATGTTCTTTATGCAGAAGCAAGGAATATTCCCAAAATTGAAAGCCAGGAGTGGAAAGATGCTCTTGCTTCAGGAGATTTACTCCACAAAAATGTAAAATTATTAAATTTGTCTACAGGTCAAATTACCGATGTAAATACGGAAAAGTTAAACAGTGATGCCCAGTTTATATGGGTAAGTAAGAATAAAATTTTAGCAAATTATTTTAATCATTGGGCAGTAATTGATACAACTGGGAAAGTATATGCTGATGGAAGTTATAATGGTGGAGAACATGATGATGCATGGATATCCGGTGTAGATGATATTAAAGATTTAGGAAGCAGTGTAGAAGGTAAGTTTTATTATACTCAAGGTAAGAATGGAAAAGAAGGAGTAAAAGTATGCTCCATGGACGTGAAGACTAAAGAGATAAAGAATATTTGTGCCAATAAATATTCTTTGCATGCAGATAAAAAGGGAAAGACAATTATAATGGACAACTACAATAACAATGGCGGGGCAGTTGATGGAGTTTATGTGAACAGAACCTTTGGAGCACTTGTTATGAACGAATCCGGTAAGGTACTTCAAGATATTAAACTTCCTAAAGGTAGAATAAGTTCTGGATTACCTACTTCTGACTATATACTATCACCTGACGGAAGTAAAGCTGCTTATGTTGAGAGCAATAATGAAATTAGTCGTCAGCTAGGTTCGAATAATAAGGATCTTAATATATCCATTAAGGTTATAGATATTAAAACAGGCGATATAAAGGAAATAGTAAAAGTAGCCAGCTTAAAGGATAAAAATCAGGGAAATAACTATATTACAGTTAAAATTAAAGATAAAGATGGCAAAATTAAAGAAAAGAAGATTACAAGAGTGCCTTGTATTTCAAACATTTGTTGGGATAGTACAAGTACTGCACTGTCATTTACTTATGGAAGTTCTTCAGATCCGTTTAATAAAGACAACATAAATAGTTATGTTGTTACTTTTGATAAATAACCTCTTTATAAATTAAATTTTGCATATATAAAATTTTAGCCTAATATAAAAACTTTGCGAAGCAAAGCTTTTTGAGTTGAGAATTGAGAGTTGAGAGTGAATGTTGATTTTTAGCTATCGCAAAAAATCTTTAAATTTATATGAACCAGCAATGTTTCGCCTTAGCGAAACGAGTTGTCAAAAATTTAATCAAAGATTTTTTATAGTGTAACGAAAAAAATCCACATTAACTCTCCACTTTCCACTCTCAATTCTTAACTAATCAAATTGCTTCGCAATATTTTTAAACTGCGAAAATTGAGTTATGGTTGTGGATCTATACAATTTGTTTAAAATTATCTTTAGTAACCCCACATATTGGACAAGTCCAATCATCTGGTATGTTTTCAAATGGAGTACCAGGTGAAATTCCTGAGTCAGGATCTCCAACAGATGGATCGTAAATGTATCCACACACTGTACATTCATACTTTCCTGTATTTTTCGAAGCTTCATCTTTATTTTGCGGGATGTTTGCTTCAACCTTAGGGGAGATTCCTCGTTTCATATCCTGATAATATTTATAGGTAATTTGTTCTACATCGTTAAGTAGTTCTGCATTTAGTACTTTGCAGATAAATATTGTATGAGTTAAAACATCAATTTCTTTTTCAACCTTTAAGTCAAAATAGGATGATGTGTTGTCTAATATTATAGGGACACCACTTTCCATTGTCTTAAATGATACTCCTTCAAATTTATCAATGTCCCTTCCTGATTTAAATCCAAATTTGCCAATGAATTCAATAGGAGTTTCTATGGATAGAGCAGATACACCTATAAATTTACTCCTTTGTATATAATCATGGGTAAGATTCTTTTTGTTTATGCTCACTGCGAGAATAGCAGGGTTTGATGTTATTTGAAAAACTGTATTTGCAATTTGAGCATTTTTTCTTCCCTCCGAAATAGAGCTTACAACGTATAATCCATAGCTTAATTTGTAAAAAGCTTTATTATCAATCATAAATTTATATACTTACATGTAATATTATGTAAGTAATCCCCCTCCCTTATATATTTTTAAAATTATTAGTTAGCATTTTCATTTACTGGTGGTACAAAAGTTCTTGATTGAAGTTCTGTATCTAGCATATAAAGTGCTGCAGAATTACCACTTATTTTATCCAATTTTTTAACTATCTTACCAAAAGTGTCTTCTTCCTCAATTTGCTCATCTATAAACCACTTGAGTAAACTTACTGTGGCATGTTCTTTTTCTTCGGTAGCAAGATCCATCAAATTGTAAATTCTTGCAGTAACTTTTTTTTCATGTGTTAGTGCTTTGTTGAAAACATCATTTATTGAATCATAATTGTTATCAGGTGAATCTATAGATCCAATGAGTATTCTGGCATTTGTTCTTTTTAGAAAATCATAAAATTTTGATATATGGTAGTTTTCTTCTTCAATTTGCACTTTAAAGAAGTTTGAAAATCCATCTAGATCCAATGAATCACAGTATGCTTTCATGGAAAAGTAAATATTTGCTGAGTACATTTCATAGTTTATCTGATCGTTTATAGCTTTTATAAGTTTATTACTTAACATAGTATAAGCTTCCTTTCTTCCGTAGTTTAGATTAAGTTACATTTTAGTATAAATTATATAAAATAAAATTATACATTTTACAGTCTCCCTTGAGATCTCAAAAGTTAATACTGAGGGAATATTAGATATTAAAGTAAAATAATTATTATTTAATATCTAATGTTAGAATATCACACTTAATATAAATTTTCAATATTTATATTGCAGATAAAATTTTATATTTTAAAATTGATTTAACTAAAAATACAAATCTATTTATATATATTAACATTTAAAATATTATGTAAATTAAAATTAATGTAAACAATAAATTTTTGACAATTATACATAATAAATTCTTTTACTGCCATACTAAATTTGTAATTAGTCTAAGAATTTTCTAACACAACCTTAGTATAATATTAAAAGTTTAAATAAAATTTAAAAATAGACTAGTAGTAATTTATTATAAAATCAACTACATATGGAGATTTTATTAGTGAATTATTATGATAAATTTAAGAATAATAAAATTTGGGAGGTACACATTATATGAATGGTACAGTAAAATGGTTTAATGGAGAAAAGGGATTTGGATTTATCACAGGAGAAGACGGAAAAGATGTTTTTGCACATTTTTCTCAAATAAATTCAAATGGTTATAAAACACTTGATGAAGGTCAGAAAGTTTCTTATGATGTAGTTGAAGGGCCAAAAGGACTTCAAGCAGAGAATATTACTACTATTTAGGTAATGAAATTTCCCCCTTAAATAATCATCTTATTTGAGGGGGGTTTTAGTTATTTAAAAATTTGTTATGACTATTACTTTTATTATTGATTCCTTTTAGAAAATTCATTAATTAAACTTCTTGCAATAGTGAATTTTTTAGGTATATTAGGAAAATTATCTTTTGTAAACCAACTAGCTTGTTTTATTTCACTTCCATCAACTTTTATATGGCCGGATTCATATTCTGCAAAAAATCCTATCATTAAGGAATTTGGAAATGGCCACGGAGAGCTTCTGTAATATTCAATATTTTTTACTTTTATACCAATTTCTTCAAAAATTTCTCTTTTTACAGCACTATTTAAATCCTCTCCGGCCTCTACAAAGCCGGCAATTAAGCCGTACATATTGTCTTTAAATCCATTGTTATGTGCAAGAAGTATCTTGTCACCCTTAGTAACTGCAACTATTATGGCGGGACAAATTACAGGATACATTATGTGATTACAGTTTGGACAAATTTTAGCCATTTCATCTTTTTTATTTTCCGTTTTAGAGCCACATTTGCTACAGAATCTATGAGTCTTATCCCAATTCAGTATTTGACTAGCCCGTCCTGATATTAAAAAAGATTGTTCATCAAGTAGAGAACCAAGGTCGTACAAGTCCATTAAGTTGAAATTAATTGGTAAATTCAATTCAGAAGTTGATTCAATGGCAAAGCAAGATTTTTTTTCAATGCTGCCTAAAAAGAATTCAGTTTGATAGTGAATATCTAGCAATTTAATATCGTTGAAGGTAGGAATTACAAAAATATTTTCTTCCTTTTTCACTAATAGATTTTGTTTATAAAACATACAACATAAGTCGCTACCTTTACTTCTTTTTAAGGTATCAGATGATATTTTAAAATTATTATTCATATGAGGCAAATCCTTTCATACTATTTATATTATTTGTACTAAAATAAGTAACTTTTATTATAGCACCTAATTCAACATAGAGGGTACTTTATCATCTTTTTTAACAATTCTTTAAACTAAAACAAATTTTTAAGCATAATCCCAATTAAAAATAATTACAATAATTCATATAACTAAAAATTTGGGAGGAAAAGAATGCTTGTTGAAGTAGAAAATTTAAAGAAAAGCTATAAAACCGGAGAGGTTATTACAAATGTGTTAAACGGAGTTGAAATGAGTCTAGATAAAGGTGAAATTGGAGTAATTTTAGGACCATCAGGATCTGGAAAATCAACACTTCTCAATATGATAGGTGGAATAGATAGGTGTGATTCTGGGAAAATAGCAGTAAATAAAATTGAAATTACAAAGCTAAATGATACTGAACTTACGGATTATAGAAGAAATTATATAGGATTTATATTTCAGTTTTACAACTTGATACAAAACTTAACTGTTCTTGAAAATGTAGAAGTAGTTTCAAATATAAGTAAGGCACCTTTAAAGACAGATAAAATATTAAAAGCAGTAGGAATGTTTGATAAAAGATATAGATTTCCAAGAGAGTTGAGTGGAGGAGAGCAGCAGAGGGTTTCAATTGCAAGGGCAGTAGTTAAAAACCCAAAGCTCCTTTTATGTGACGAACCAACTGGAGCGTTAGATTTTTCAACATCTAGGGAGATATTGAAACTTTTACAGAAAGTAAATGAAGAATTTAAAACAACTATACTTATGATAACTCATAATACAGCAATAAGTCATATGGCCCACAGGATTTACAAAGTTAGAAATGGAGAGATTACAGACAAAATTTTAAATGACACAATTGTCCCTGTAGAAAGGATTGAGTGGTAGTGGTTATAAATAAGAAAATTAAGAGAACTATAATGGAAAATAAGTCACAGTATTTTGGATCCCTAGCTCTTATAGTAATAAGTTGTTTGCTTTTTACCATGTTTAATCAACTGAAAATAAATATGAGTAAAATAACTTCTTCATTTGAGAAAAATTACAACCTTGAAGATGCAAGTTTTATAACAGAGAAAAAAATTTTAGATGTAAAAAATTTGGAATCAAAATTTAATATGGTAGTAGAAGAAAGCAAGTCAGTTGATTATGAAGTTTCTAGTGGTAAAACTTTACGAATATTAACTTACAATACAAAAGTAAATATACCTGCTGTAACTGAGGGAAAATTACCTGATAAAGGGGAAATTCTTATGGATCCTGCATATGCAAGAGCAAATAAATTAAAAATTGGTGATCATATTACTTTGTACAAAAATATTTTTGAAATATCGGGTTTTATGTCCCTTCCAAATTATATATACTCTTTGAAATCTGAAAATGATTTGATTAGTGATCCAAATAGTTTTGGAATAGTGGTTATTGGAAAAGACGATTTTGATAAAATAAATATGGGGAGCAG